>SFTR01000098.1 GCA_004560915.1 bacterium
CTTCATTATTGAAATTCCAATATTGAAAATAAAAATGTCCATCATTAGTTTCATTATTATAATAATCTGAATCAATAACACCAATTGAGTTAGCCATTACAAATCCTTTTTTAGGTCCACCACTTCGATTAACAAGCATATACCATTCATCTTCCATACAATATGCCTTTAATCCCGTTGGAATTAAAGTTGGTTTAATTCCAGGTTTATAGGGTGGAATTACAACATCTTCTGCTGCTTCCACATCATATCCTGCAGAATATTTTGTTTTTCTAACTGGAAGATTTATTCCTTTATCTTCCCACCCCTTTGCTATTTCAAATCCTCTTTGTTTCATCTCTACTCCTCTTCATACAACACTACTTTACCACTTTTAAGTGATTTTGTAACATCTATTGCTCTTTGATTAGAAGATCCCATATATTTAAGTCTTGGATCTTTAAGTTCTTCTACAAATCTACCATCAACAATTACATCAACATATTTAATACCTTCTTGTTTACTTAAATAATCTTCAAAATTATACCCACTCCAAGACCATATTGTTTTATTAGGTAATTCTTTCTTAAATTTTTTAACTAACTTAGTAGTTCCTTCTATGTTATTAGGATGCCAAGGCTCACCTCCTAATATAGATAAGCCCTTAATATGATCCATTTTACATAAATTTATTACTTCATCAATTACACTATCATCAAATTCCTTGCCACCATCAAAATCCCAAGTATCTTGATTAAAACAATTTTTACAATGAAAGGCACACCCTTGAAAAAATATTGATACCCTAACTCCTGGTCCATCAGCAATATCCATTTTTCTTATTTTATTATAGCGCATATTTACGCCTCTTTATTATCTAAATGAACTACTCTTTCTTTAATTTCTTGAGTTCTTCCTTTATTCCAAAAATTAGTACCAATATAACCACATGTTCTTCTGGCAACATTTAATTTATCATGATCTCTATTTCCACAATTTGGACAATACCATTCTAATTTTTCATCTAAAAGTATTTCACCATTATATCCACAAGCTTGACAATAATCACTCTTAGTATTTAATTCAGCATACATAATATTATTATAAATATATTTAATAACTTCCATTACTGCTTCTAAATTATTAGTTAAATTAGCTGTTTCTACGTAACTAATTGCTCCACCTGGAGATAATTTTTGGAATTCACTTTCAAGTTGTAATTTACTAAATGCATCTATTTCTTCAAATACAGGTACATGATAAGAATTAGTAATATAATTACGATCAGTAATTCCTTTAATAACTCCAAATCTATCTCTTAAACATTTAGCAAATTTATATGTAGTTGATTCAATAGGAGTTCCATAAACAGAATAATCTATATTTTCCTCTGCTTTCCACTCACTACATTTATCTACCATATGTTTCATAACTTCTAAACCAAATTCTTTACCCTTGCCACCATCAGTATGACTCTTACCTGTCATATATTTAACGCATTCATACAAACCAGCATAACCAAGTGATAATGTTGAATAACCACCATGTAATAAATCATGAATTGATTCACCCTTACCTAATCTTGCAAGTGCTCCATATTGCCATAATATAGGTGCAACATCAGAAGTTACTTTAGATAATCTTTTATGTCTAATTTGTAATGCTCTATGACATAGTTCTAATCTCTCATCAAAGATATCCCAGAAATTATTCATATCCTTATCGCTAGATAAAGCAACATCAACTAAATTAATTGTAACAACACCTTGATTAAATCTACCATAATATTTTGGTTTACCATCTTTATCAACATAAGGAGTTAAGAAAGAACGACATCCCATACATGGATAACATTGTCCATTACCATTTTTATCAATTTTATTTTCTTTCATAATCTTTTCAGAAATATAATCAGGAACCATTCTCTTAGCAGTACATTCTGCAGCTAATTTAGTTAAGTAATAATACTTACTATCTTCTTTAATATTATCTTCTTCAAGAACATATAAAAGTTTAGGGAATGCTGGAGTAATATAAACTCCTTTTTCATTTTTCATACCAAGAATTCTTTGCTTTAACACTTCTTCAATAATCATAGCAAGTTCTTCTTTATATTCATCTGTTTCACCTAAATACATACAAACACTTAAAAAAGGTGCTTGACCATTTGTTGTAGTCATTGAATTAATTTGATATTGAAAAGTTTGAACACCATCAGTTATTTCTTTAGCTAAATCTTCACTAACAAATTGCTTAATTTGATCTTTATTTAATCCTCTGGCTTTATATTTTCTTTCATATACTTCTTTACTTGCTCTAACAAATGGTGCTAAATGTGTTAAAGTGATTGTACATCCACCATATTGACTAGAACTAACTGCTGTAATAATTTGAGTAGCAATAGTCATAGCTGTTAAAAATCTATGTGGCTTTTCAATCATAACTCCATTAATATTTGTTCCATTTTGTAGCATATCCTCTAAATTAATTAAATCACAATTATGTAAAGCATTTTGTGCAAAATAATCTGCATCATGAAAATGAATAATACCATCATCATGTGCTTGAACTATATCTTCAGGAAGTAAAAATCTTCTTGTAATATCTGTTGATGTAATACCTGCTAAATAATCTCTTTGAGTAGTAACAATTTTAGCGTTTTTATTAGAGTTTTCAGTGTTCCAATATTCGCTTTCACCATCAATTAATTCTTTAATAGCTAAATCAGTTGTATTACTTCTTCTTACTAATTCTCTTGTATATCTATAAGTAATATATTTCTTAGCAAGTTCATACTTTCCTTGCGCCATTAATTTCATTTCAATTATATCCTGGATATCTTCAACTAAAATTCTTTTTTTACCTAACTTTTCAATATATTTAATTATATTTTTTATTTGAGTAGATGATGCTTGTTCTTCCTCCTCAACCTCATTATTTGCCTTTAAAATCGCATTTTCTACTTTTTCAGGACACCAATCAACCATATGTCCATCACGTTTAATAACTTTCATTTACTCTACCTCTTTCTTACATTAACTAAAAAAAGTATAGCACACTAAATTAAACTATTTTGGTGCAATTGCACCAATTATTAAAATATGTTAAAATTTTACATAGAGGTGTAAACATGAATGATTTATTTAAAAATATTCCCGAAAAAGTTCAAAATAAAATCCTAGAATTATTAAAATCATTTACTTATTCATTTACTAATAACGTTATTATACCTAAAGATATTTTTTATTCTAAATCTATTTTAATTGTACTAGAAGGTACAATTGAAATTAATAAATTAGACTATAATGATAACGAAACAACCATTGATTTATTAACTAAAAGTGATATCATAACAACTTTTACTATCCCTTTTTTAGATAATGACTATACACTCTATTTAAAAGAACAAACCAAAATATTAGTACTAGACTTTAACTTCATAATATCAAATGAAGTAAATAATAAATATTACAATCAACTACTTAAAAATCTTCTTGATATATTAAGTAAAAAAATGATTAATATAAATAATCGTATGGAAATAATGTCAAATAAAACTATTAGAAACAAACTCTTAACTTTTTTTAAACAACAATCTAAAAAATATAACAGTAACATAATATATTTACCATTTAACTTTACTTCTCTTTCTAACTATTTATGCGTTGATCGTTCAGCTATGAATCGAGAATTAAAACATTTAAAAGATGAAAATTTAATTGAAATAAAAGGTAGAAGAATCAAACTAAATTATTATCTAAACTAAAAAATAAGATGGCAAAATAACAATTTATTTCTTTTCTAATACTTTCTAAATAACTTATAGCTGTCTTTAATGTATGAGTTCCTTTATTATTTTGTTTTGCACAAATATTATCACGATTAGTATTATCATCAACAGTCATTGAAATTGTAACAGAATCACTAAGTTCTAAAGTAAATCAATTAACATTATACGCATCTTGATAATGATTATATACTTTATATTAACCAGTACCAGCTTTAAATTTTATATTTTTATTTAAAGTAGTTTTAAATATTCCATTACTATTTATAATACATTCATTATTTGAATCACATGTAACAGCATCTACTCCCGGTACATTAACATAACCACTTATAGTAAGTACTATTTCTTGTCCATGTCTATATGTATGAGTTCCTGGACTTGATAAATTAATTGTTGTAGTAGCAACATCTTTACTTGTGTTTGGAGTTAATTTTAATACAAAATTACTTAGACTAGAGTTAGTATTAATATTATTAAGAGTTGCATCAAATTCAACTAAAACACTTTCATTTCTATCATAATAACAATTTATCTCTCTTTTACCTCTATCCAAATAACTTATAGTTTTATTATATGTAAATCCATCTTTTGATTGATTACATTCATTATTATAGTTTATATCATCACCAACTGATAGAACAATTTCAATTGTTTTAACAAAATCCGCAGTATATCCATTGATATCATCAGCATCTTGATAATGATTATATACTTTATATTCTACTTTACCAGGTTTAAATGTTATTTTATTATTTAATGCTGTTT
>SFTR01000099.1 GCA_004560915.1 bacterium
ACATTTATATTTCTTTTTCTAAGTTCTAAAACAGCATCTTCAAATTGTTCTAAAGTGTGTCCTCTATTAATAAGTTTAGAAGTACTTTCATGTATAGTTTGAAGACCTAATTCTACTATTAAATCAGTTCTATTATTTAAGTCTTCTAAATAATTAAGTACTTCTTCATCTAATGCATCACATCTAGTAGCTATATTAAGTCCAATAACATTATCTAATTTTAATATTGGCTCAAACTTACTTTTAAGAGTTTCCGTGTCTGCATATGTATTAGTACCAGCTTGAAAATATCCAATATATTTAGCATTAGGCCACTTCTTTAAAGTATTATCTCTTACTTTATTAAATTGACTTATTAAATCCATCCCATCATTTTCACCACTACCATTATAACAATATATGCATCCAGTACTATTTCTTTTATTTGGACAACTAAATCCAGCATTCAAAGAAACTTTAAAAACCTTACATCCATATTTAGTCTTATTATAATAATTTAATGTATGATATCTTTTATTATCAAGAGTATATTTAAACATAATATTCACCGAAGATATTATATCACATAAATATTAAAACAAATAATCCCATTAATAAGCAATAAATACTAAAATATATAAGTTTACCATTACGAACTATATTTCTAAACCATTTAAGAGTAAAGAATGACACAATAAATGAAAATATAAATCCTAAAAAGTATGGAAGAAATTCTATATCACTATTAATAAGATCTTTAATACCAAGTATAGTAGTACCAACACTAATAGGTATATAAAGCATAAAAGAGTAGTCAAATGCTTCTTCTTTAGAAAGACCACTAGAAAGTCCAGCTATAAGAGTACTACCACTTCTACTAATACCTGGAAGTAAAGCAATAGTCTGTACTAAACCAATATATAAGGCATCACCCAATGTAACAGTATTTCTTCTATTATTCTTATTTTTAACTAAGTATAAGAAAATACTAGTTATAATAAAAGAAACACCAATTATAGTAAAACTCATACTAAGAAAACTTTCTATATAATCTTTAAGTAATAATCCTAAAATGCATACAGGTATACATCCAACTAAAATATATAATGAATACTTATAATCACTTTCATATCTAACATTTCTATTCTTTAAGTACATTATAAATCCTTTTAAGAGACTTAATATCTTTTTGTGATAAATTATAACTACCGCAAGTAAACTACCAGCATTCACTATTATTTCAAAGTTTAAATCACTCCCTATATCAGTATTTAATAAATACTTAAGAATAAAAATATGCCCACTAGAAGACACAGGCAAAGGTTCAGTAAATCCTTGTATAATACCTAAAATAATATATTTAATTAGTTTCATAATAAATAATATTTTAATAATTCTAAAATATACTTTAATATGATAAAAAAATTATTATTATGTTTAACTGGTATATTTCTAACATCATATAGTCTTATGTTTATAATAGTATATCTAAATCTATTAAATATGGGATATAGTTTTATAGAATATTTAAAATATATATTTACTCATACAGAATGTTTACTTATATTTTTGGGAATACTACTAATATATATATCACAAAGAAAGGATAAAAAGTATGAACTATATTTATAATATAAGAGTTAACTTAAAAGATGAATTAATTAATTTCTATGAATGGACCAATACTGATAAAATAACTAAACTAAATAAAGTAAAAATATATGTGATTAATTACTATGATTATAATAATGTAATATCTATGAATATAAAAGTAAGAAAAGAGTTTCTTAATAATTTAAAACTAGATAATTATATATGTTTATTCACTAATACTATTGATGTAATATGTATTAAATTTAATAAAGATGGTACTATATCAAAGATAAGTAAATTAGATTTAGAAGAAGAAAGAGAAGTACTTGATGAATTAAACTATAAAACTAAAACTAAACTTTTATATTCAAAAGTTAATAAAACTAATAATTATAAACTAACTACTAGAAGAGAAGAAGAAGTAATAACAAAATTATTAAATTATTTAAATGATTCTAAGAATAATACCGAACTTATAGATTATTTATATTATGAATGGTTTCATAATAATAAGTCTAATGATAAGTATAATGATTTAATAACAGAAATAAATAGTGAATACACTGAAAAACATAATGAATTATTTAAGATTATAGAATTAATAAATTCTTAGTATATTTTTATTATAAATGTTAAAAATATTACTAGGAGGAAGTATGAAAAAAATATTTAAAACGTTATTATTGGTATTTATGTTAACAGCTTGTTCAATGTCTAACACACCTAAATCTAAAGTAGAAATTTATCTAAATCAATTTAATAGTTTATCGGAAAATGTTAAAAAAGATCTAGAAACAACCGTAACTAGTGAAAATTTATCAGATAGTAATAAAGATATTTATAAAAAAGTATTAGAAAGACAATATGAGAATATTAAGTATAAGATTAAAGAAGAAGAAATAAATGGTGATAATGCTACTGTAACAGTACAAATAACTGTATATGATTTTTATAAAACAAACAAGAACGCAGAAAAGTATTATGATGAACATACTGATGAATTTATGACTAGTAACGGAACAACAATAGACATAGAAAAATATACTAAATATAGATTAGATGAAATGTTAAAGATGAATGATACAGTAGATTATGACATAAAATTCTATTTAAACAAAGATGATGGAGAGTGGGTTATACAAAATCCAGACAGAACTACTTTAGAAAAAATACATGGTCTTTATGACTACGAAAATGAATAAAAAGGTAAAACTTTTTATTTTTTTATGAAAAAGTGTTGATAAATATATTTGTTATTAATATAATGTTAATAACAAGAGACAAAAAGTTCTCTTTTAAAATAATAGTTGTTATTAATAAAATGATAATAACAAAAGGAGGAATATGAAAAAGAGAGAAGAATTAACAAAATTATTAGTAGTAGTTGATATGGTTAATGGATTTATTAAAGAAGGAAAGATGAGCGATAAAGATATTAATCATATAACACCAAGAATTAAATCATTAGTAGAATCTTTCTTAAGTGATGAAGAAGGAGTTGCATTTATAAAAGATACTCACGAAGTTAATTCAACAGAATTTAAAAAGTATCCACCTCACTGTTTAAAAGGAACATCTGAGTCAGAATTAATTAGTGAATTATCAAGTTATGAACAAAAATCTTTAAGTTATGAAAAGAATTCTACAAGCACTATATTTGCTAAGAATTTTATGAGAGACATAGAAAGAATGGAATCATTAAAAGAAGTAATAATTACAGGTTGTTGTACAGATATATGTGTAATGAATCTAGCAATACCTCTAGTAAACTACTTTGATGAAGAAAATAGAGATGTAAGAGTATTAGTACCACAAAATGCAGTAGAAACTTTTAATAGCAATATACATAATAGAGATGAATACAATAGCATGGCATTAAAACTAATGAAAAATCAAGGAATAGGAGTTGAAAATATATAATGGAAAAGTTAATTGATTTTTATGAACTAACAATGGAACACACAGATATAAAGAACAAGAAAGATAATGAAGTTTGTTACTTCGATGTGTTCTTTAGAAAGAACCTAGATAATGGAGGATACAACGTAATATGTGGACTACACGAAATAATAGATTATATTAAAAATATTAGATTTACTGAAGAAGATATAGAATATTTAAGAAGTTTAAATAAGTTTGATGAAGAAACTTTAAATTATTTAAGAAATTTTAAATTC
>SFTR01000100.1 GCA_004560915.1 bacterium
CTTTTGAAACCACTTGCATCTTCTTATAATCTTCATATACTTCTGGCTTTAATAATTCATTATTTAAATAATCATATCTTTCTTGTATAATTTCTAATCTTTCTTTCATATTTCCTCCCTTTATTAAATATTTAAGAAAGTCTCGCTACAAGTCAGATTCGTCTTCGTATCCTTCATCAACAATAACTAAATCTCTTAAGTCATCATCAGTATCATCATCTTCAGTTTCATCAATATCATCATAGAAGTCACTTTCATGTTCTTCCATATCTTCTTCTTTTTCATCTAGTTCTTCTTCATCATCTTCAAGTTCTTCTTCAAGTTCCTTAATATTGATTTCAGCAGTATGATTCTCTCTTAAATCCCAATATCCTTTTTCAAGTTGAATAAATCTCTTTTCAGTCGCAAGTAATGCAAAGAAATCAGCTATTTGATTTTCAAATGCATCCTCACCAAGATTAAGCTCATCACATATTATTTTAAATATGTCATTGATCTTCATCTTCTTTCCTTTTTCTTTTAATATTATATATGCAATATCATCAAATGGCATTGTTTCTAACTCTTCTTTACTTACAGTTTTAAATTTCATTCTTTATTAAGCCTCCTTAAGACTATTTTTTCTTTCCCTTAAAATTATACATATTTTTTTGTATAAATCAAGTATTTTTTCTAGATTTACAATACATAATAATTAATGGTGTAAATGATATGAAAAAATTACTATTATTAACTAAAATATTTATATTCACATTTTTCTCTATTATTATAATAATTTTAAGTCTTTATGCTTATGCTTTTATCACACCTAAGTTTAATATTAATACAAGTAAGAGTATAACTTATTATGATAAATATGGTAATGATTTATTCCAAGAAAGAGAAAAAAATGATTATGTAGAACTTTCTAACATCAATGATTATGTTAAAAATGCTATTGTTTCTATTGAAGATAAAAACTTTTATAATCATAAAGGTTTTGATTATTTAAGAATAGCTAAAGCTATGTTTGTAAATATAAAAAGTAAAAAAATTAAAGAAGGAGCCTCTACTATATCACAACAATATATTAAGAATTTATATTTAACTTTCGATAAAACATGGGAAAGAAAAATACAAGAAGCACTTCTTACTTTAGAACTTGAAACCCATTACTCTAAAAATGAAATACTAGAAGGATATTTAAATACTATAGATTTTGGTGCTGGTAATTACGGAATTAAAGAAGCAAGTAAATATTATTTCAATAAAGAACCTAAAGATCTAACACTTGCTGAAGCATCTATTATAGTTGGTATACCTAAAAACCCTAGTTATTATAATCCGGTTACTCATTATAAGAATGCAAAAGATAGACAAAAAGATGTACTATCTAGTATGGTTAAAAACAAACTAATAACTACGGATGACATGAATAAAGCATATGACGAAGAATTAAAATTTTATGGAAAAAATGATAAAGTAGAACTTTCAAGTATTTATTATTACAAAGATGCTGTTTTAAAAGAACTTTCAAATATAAAAGAAATACCATCTTCTCTACTTGATATGGAAGGTCTTAAAATATACACTAATCTTGATAAAGATGTACAAAAAAATCTAGAAAATAATGTTGATAGAGAAATGAAAGACACTACTTTACAGGTAGCTTCTGTAGTAATAATGCCAACAAATGGTAAAATCGTTGCTCTAATCGGAGGCAAAGATTACTCAGTATCACAGTACAATAGAGCATACTCTTCAAAAAGACAAGTCGGCTCAACAATTAAACCTTTTCTTTATTATAGTGCCCTTGAAAATGGATTTACTCCTTCAAGCACATTTCTAAGTGAAAGAACAACATTCAATCTAGGTGACACTATGTATTCCCCAAGAAATGCAGGTAATATCTATGCAAATAAAAATATTTCTATGTTATCAGCTATCGCATATTCAGATAATATTTATGCTATGAAAACACATCTCTTCTTAGGAACTGATATGCTATCTAAAACAATAAAACGTGTTGGTATCAAAACAGAAGTAAAAGAAAATGCTTCTTCTGCCTTAGGTACTACTGAAATAAACATGATAGACTTTTCTAATGGATTTATTACTCTTGCTAACGAAGGTAAACATGAAAGTCCACACCTTATTGAAAAAGTAACTGATAACACAGGTAAGATTCTTTATGAATATAAATATAATGAAGACTACGTATTAAATAAAAAATATGTATATATTCTAAACAACTTATTAACATCTACTTATAACTATAGTCTTATTAATTATACTTCTCCAACACTAGTTAGTATAGGAAATGAACTAAAAGGCAAATATGCAGCTAAAAGTGGTAGTACATCAACAGATTACTGGACTGTAGGTTATAATAAAGACTATTTAATGATTGTTTGGGCTGGAAACGATGACAATACTGATGTTAAATCAAAAGACTCTAAAATAACTAAAAAAATATGGGCTAAAACAATTACTTCTATTAAAGACAATAAAAATGAATGGTATGATATACCTAAAGGAATAACTGCTACATCAATAAACTCAATTAGTGGAGATCCTAATAGTAATGGGTTTGTATGCTACTACGAAAAAGGATCAGAACCTACATATGATTTAAATTTTTCCAATATAAAAGACTCTTTTAATTAAGAGTCTATTTTTTATTCTTCTAATTTAGTTCCACAATTACTACAGAACTTACCTACAGCTATTTCTCCACAATTAGGACATTTCTTTGGTTCAGGTACATCTTCTACTTTAACTTCTTCATTATTGAATATTGTACCCATCTCTGGTTGATTAGTCTCAGGTTTATAACCATTAACATCAGTACCATTATTTATAGCACCCATCATATTATTAACAGCACCACTAGCCATATTCATACCCATGAATCCCATCATAGCACCATTCTCATTAGAAGATGCATTTCTTAAAGCATCAGCAGAAGCACTAGCCATTAATCCAGATTGTAAATTCTTATTTGAGAATATAGTTGCTTCATCAATCTTATTAACTTTAATCATAGATTCATCAGTAAGATTAATGTCTCCGATAGCTACATCTACTACTTCTAAACCAAAATTCTTTTTCCAAGAATCATCTAAACATACATTCATTTCTTCAGAAATATCACCATTATATAGACCTATATCTCCAAAAGAAACTTTATGTTTTCTCATAACAACAGTAATTGCTTGAGTTAATTTTTCTATAAACTTAGATTGTAATTGACTACCAATAACATCTTCATAATAAACTGTATCGGCAGCATTAGCTCCTATAACACTATTTACTAACATAATTGGATCTGCTACTTTAAATGCATATTCACCAAAGAATGTTACTTCTAACATACCATATTTTTCATCGGTAATCTTTCTAGGTTGTGGTGAACCAAATTTATTACCTGCGATAGTTAATAGATTTACATAGTAAACTCTTTGATCTTTAGCAGTTTGTCCTCCATAAGTAAAACGTTTTCCAATAGTCTTAAATGTATCTATAATACCTTTTCCAAGTCCACCAGTAAATATACTAGGTTCACTACTAGTATCAAAATAAAATGTACCCGCATCAGCAGTAAATTCCTTTATTTCACCATTTTCAATAAGCATCATTGCCATACCTTGAGGTACTACAATAGTACTTCCATTAGTAATAATACCATCACTTGGATTGCTATTACC
>SFTR01000101.1 GCA_004560915.1 bacterium
ATTGAACTAGCTTCTAAAGGAAAAATTAATTTAGAAAAATATATAGATGATATCGTAACACTTGATGATGTACAAAAAGCATTTGAAAGATTAACAAATGGTATGGATGATGCAGTTAAAATACTAATAGATCCAAATAAACATAAAATTATTGAACTTTAAAAGAGGAATTAATCCTCTTTTTTAATGCCATAAACTTTATCCTTAGTAGCATAAAAAATATAAGAATGTACAGGATAATATGTAAGATAATAGAATATAAAGTATATAAATACGATTAGTAATGTACCAATAATATTAGAATATTTAATCTTTCTAGTATTAAGAATTGAATAACTAATATATGAAATAAGTACATAATCAAAAAATAATAGTGCTATAGATACAATCATATTATGCCCAAAGAAATGATCTATTGGTAAATAAATAATAAGATATGAAACAATACCAATTAATATAGAAATACCATATGATAAAGAAAAATTATTAAATCTTATACCTTTCTTTCTATAAATAAAATACTCAATAAATGAATAAATTAATACAGGAGTAACAAGTAATTTCATGTGTTCCCATATACTTTCATTAACAGGAAAAAGTATACTGAATACAAAGTTATTAAACCATTCATACATAAAATGAGATAAAACAGATAATCCCATAATAACAAAAACACCAATAATTTTAATTTTTTTCATAATAATCACTAATATTATGCGTATTTTCCTTGATTTTATACAACTTTTATGCTATTATCAAGTAGTCGATTTATATCGGTGGATATAAATTAGAAGTGGGAGATTTAAGGATTATCGCGGAACCACTCGCGAAAAAAAATAACTAAAATATATAGGAGGTGTTTTTCGTGGCAAAGGATGTTGTAAAGAAAATCAAATTACAAATTCCAGCAGGTAAAGCTACACCAGCTCCACCAATCGGTACTGGACTTGGACCTACAGGAATTAATCTACAAGAATTCTGTACAAAATACAATGAAGCAACAAGAGATAAGATGGGAGATATCATACCAGTTGAAGTATCTATTTATGATGATAGAACATTTGACTTCGTATTAAAGACTCCACCAACTGCATCATTAATTAAGAAAGCAGCTGGAATTGAAAAGGGTAGTACAAAAGGTGCTAATAACATTGTTGCAACTATTTCAAAAGATGACATCGTTAAAATAGCTGAAATCAAAATGCCAGATTTAAATGCATATGATCAAGCTGCTGCTATTAATACAGTTGCTGGTACAGCTAGAAATATGGGTGTTGCTATTAAGGGACTTAATGATTCAGAATTAGCTGAACATGCTAAAGAAGCTGCTGAAGCAGAAGCTCAAGCTGCTAAATTAGAAGAAGCTCTTGAAGAAATGGAAGAAAGTGCTAAAGCTATGGCTGAAGGTGCTAATGTTGAAGTAGAATCAACAGAACAAGTTAAAGAAGACGAAGAAAAAGCAAGCGAAGAATAATTAAATAAAAATTGAAATTATTCGTGAGAAAATATAGATAATCCAAATACCACATAAGGAGGTTAAGTTTATGAAAAAACATAGTAAGATGTATGTGGAAGCATTAAGTAACGTTGATAAAACTAAAAGTTATGATGTTACTGAAGCGATAAAAGTACTTAAAAGTCTTAAACCTAGAAAATTTGATGAATCTGTAGACTTAGCATTAAAATTAAACATTGATGCTAAAAAGACTGATCAAAATATTAGAGGAAGTTTCGTTCTTCCAAACGGAACTGGTAAGACTAAAAGAATATTAGTTGTTACTAAAACTAAAGCTGATGAAGCTGGCGAAGCAGATTATTGTGGAGCAGAAGATATGATCGAAAAAATCGAAAAAGAAAATTGGTTCGAATTCGATACAATCGTAGCTACTCCAGAAATGATGCCATTATTAGGAAAACTTGGTAAAGTTTTAGGTCCTAAAGGATTAATGCCAAACCCAAAACTTGGAACAGTTACTACTAATGTTAAAGATGCAATAACTAATATTAAAAAAGGTATGGTTGAATATAAGAATGATTCTTATGGAAACGTTCATATGTCAATCGGAAAACTATCATTTAGCGAAGAAAAACTTGAAGAAAACTTAAGAGCAATCGTTAATGAAATAGTTAAAAACAAACCAACAGCTGTTAAAGGTACTTTTGTTAAAAACATTAGTGTTTCAACAACTATGGGTCCTGGTGTAAAAGTAGATAAAGCATCTCTAGGATTATAATAAAACAAATAAAGCAGTAGAAATACTGCTTTTAAAATGAAAAAAACCACTATTTGATTTTTTCATCTAGTGGTTTTAATAATATACCAGTTGATATAAGACCACATATACCAACAATAGCATATACAAGATTAGTTAGCATAGAATCAACACCAAATAGTAAAGATACTAAGTTAACATTAAATATTCCAACCATACCCCAGTTAATAGCACCTATTATAGTAAATGTAAGTGCAACTTTATAAAGCGTATTCATCTTTCCTCCTTACACACTATTATTATTCACTCATTTTAGATTTTCTATTCATATAAAATACAAACTAAAATATAATTTAGTGTGAAGGGGGAATTAATATAAAAAAAGTAATATTATTACTAGTATCATGTTTTCTTTTAGTAGGTTGTAATAAAATGGATTCTAAAAAAGCAATAAACGAATATAAAAAACTTTTAAATGACAATTCAAAATATACATTAACTGGTCAAATGGATATTGTTAGTAATGAAGAACTATATCATTATGATGTTAAAGTAGATTATATGGAGGGAGACTATTATAAAGCATCACTAACTAATAAAGATAATAATCATGAACAAATAATATTAAAGAACAAAGATGGAGTTTATGTCGTAACACCATCACTAAATAAAAGCTTTAAATTTCAAAGTGAATGGCCATACAATAGTAGTCAAGCATATATATTATCATCGCTTTTAAAAGATTTAGAAAATGATTCAAATGTAATTTTAGAAGAAAGTGAAGAAAAATATATCTTATCTTCGTCAGTAAATTATCCTAATAATAGTTCACTGATAAGTCAAAAAATAGTATTTAACAAAGATATGAATCCAGAAGAAGTAAATGTATTTAATAAAGACGGAGTTGCTAATATAACATTTAAAATATCTAAAATAGATTTTAAACCTGACTTCAAAGAAGATTATTTCGATGTAGAAAGTAATGCGGGTGAAGAATGCTGCAAAGATGTAAGTAAAATTGATGAAATAGTTTATCCAATGTACTTGCCAACTGGTACAAAATTCAAAAGTGAAGAAACTGTTAAATCAAAAGATTCAGAAAGAGTAATATTAACATTCACCGGTGACAAATCATTTATCTTAATAGAAGAGGCAGCAAAAGCTCCAAAAGATTTCGAAGTAACAAGTGTATCAGGAGAACTAGTATTCTATGAAAATGTATTAGGTAATCTAACAGGTTCATCTCTAAACTGGAATATGAATGGAAAAGATTACTACATCATAGGTGAAAACCTAACAAACGAAGAACTTCTAAAAGTAGCTTCATCAACATCAGTAGTATCTCTAACTAAATAGTATTAGGAAACTAATACTTTTTTAATACAATTTGAAGTGTTTTACAAAGTTTTGTCTAACTATAATATTAGGAGGATAGAACAATGAAAAATGAAATAGTATTATTTGAGAATCA
>SFTR01000003.1 GCA_004560915.1 bacterium
AAAGTAGATGAATGTTATAATGGAAGTGAATGCCTTAATATGGTTGCTTCTAATAATGACTACGATATTATATTAATGGACATAATGATGCCAGTAATGAATGGTGAAGAAGCATTAAAAAAGTTAAAAGAAATAGATGGATTTAATACTCCAGTAATTGCCCTAACTGCTGATGCTGTATCTGGTTCTAAAGAAAAATATATCAAAGAAGGATTTGCAGATTATTTAGCTAAACCATTTAATAAAGATAGTTTAAAATTAAAACTAGATAAAATATTTAATAATGAAAAAGAATCTTCAGAAGATAAATGGAAAGATGTACCAAAATATGAATTTGGAGCTGATATGAAACCTCTTGAAGAAGAAGTAACAAAAGAAGAAACTAATGATGATGAAAAAATTCTAGAAGATGCTAATATTGATTATAAAGTTGGACTAGAAAATTTTGGAAGCATGGAAATGTATAAAGAAATGTTAAATGATTGGTTCAAAGAAATAGATGAAAAATGGAATAGAATAGTTTCTAATAAAGAAAATATGAAAGAATATTCAGTAGACGTACATTCATTAAAAAGTGATTCAAAATACTTTGGATTTACAGAACTATCAAAGTTATCACTTGATCATGAACTTAAAAGTAAAGATGGAGATAAAGAATACATAAAAAAACACTTTGATGAATTAGAAACAGAATATAAAAGAATAATCGATGTAGTTAGTAAATATCTAAATGAAAACAAGTAAACAAAAGTTTACTTGTTTTTTAAATTTATATAAAATTCATTTTTTAGTAAGTTTTATAGTATATTTATTAGTTTTTCATAAAAGAAAATTTATATTTTAAATTTATATTTCTAATACAAAATTAAATTATGTCTTTTTGACATTAGTATTTATGTATGATACTTTGTTTTTTGAAATGTTTAGCTGGGAGTCATCTCATTATACAAATTTTAAAATTTATAAGGAAATGGTATATATGAAGAAAGATATACTTATAAGTGTACTTCTACTAATTATTATACTTTTAATTATTTTACTAATTAAAAACGCCTAACCTAGGTTAGGCTTCACAATTTTTGTTGACGTCCAGCTCAGGGGGCTAAACGTTTCACTAATAATAATATATCATATTTGAATTTTTTAGTAAATAAGAATATATAGAAATATAAATGCAAGTATGATATAATATGCACGAAAGGTGATATTATGAAATACATTGGTACTAAAATTATGTATAGTAGTGATATCACACTTTAGTTATTCCTTTGAGTAACAAGAAGTGTGATTTTTTTAACATGCAATAAAAAAGGAGTAAAATAATTATGATAGAAATAAGTATAAATAAAATAAATAAAAATTATGGATTTAATCCAGTATTAAAAGACTTTTCAATGGAAGTAAAAAGTGGTGAGAGAATAGCTCTTATCGGAAGCAATGGGTGTGGTAAAACTACTACACTTAGACTTATTATGGGTTTAGAAACTATAGATAATGGAACTATTAATATAAGAAAAGGCGCTAAAATAGGTTATTTAACACAAATACCACCTAAAGAAGAAGATAATGTAAAAGCTAAAGATGTTTATTTACGTGGTATTAAAGAATTACTTGATTTAGAAAAATCCATTAATTCTTATGTGGCAACTATGGACTCAAGTGAAAAATCTATTAAAACATTAGATAGATTACAAGAAGAATTTAGAATTAAAGGCGGATATCAAATAAAAGAAAAAATAAATAAAATTAAAGGTGGTTTTAAGCTATCTGATGAGTTATTAGATACAGAGTATAATAACTTATCAGGAGGAGAGAAAACAATCGTAAATCTAGCTTCTTTAGTCCTATCTGAACCTGATGTACTTTTATTAGATGAACCAACTAATCATTTAGATATAGATACTTTAGAATGGTTTGAAGAATATCTAAGCAACTACAAAGGTGCAGCTTTAATAGTAAGTCACGATAGATACTTTTTAGATAGAGTGGTAAACAAAATAATAGAAATTAAAAATGGTAAAGAAGACGTATATCATGGAAACTATACATATTATTTAAAAGAATCAGAAAGAAGGTTTTTAAGCGAGTTCGCTGCTTATAAAAATCAACAAAAAGAAATAGAGGCAATAAAAGAAGCAATTAAAAGACTAAAAGAATGGGGCACTAAGAGTGATAATCCAATGTTTTTTAGAAGAGCAGCAGCTATGGAAAAAAGACTTGAAAGAATGGACATGATAGAAAAGCCAAAAGAAAAGACTGAATTAAGAGTAAATCTAACTACTGAAAATAGAAGTGGTAATCATGTCCTTACTATAGATAATTTAAATTTAAATATTGGATCTCGCACCTTACTTGAAAAAGCAAGTATGAAAATATACTACCAAGATAGAGTTTGCTTAATGGGTAAGAATGGAACAGGTAAAACAACACTAATTAAAAATATTATGAATAATACACATGATAATATAAAATTAGGTACAAATATTAAAATAGGATATATACCTCAAGAGATAAGATTTGACAATGAAGACTTGACAGTTTATGAACACGTACGCTCATTCTTTGTAGGAAGTGAAAGCGAACTTAGAAGTAAACTTCATCAATTCTATTTTGGGGAAGAAGAAATATCTAAAAAACTAAAATCTATAAGTGGAGGAGAAAAAGTAAGAATCAAATTACTAGAACTAATTCTTTCTAAATCTAATTTCTTAATTCTAGATGAACCAACAAACCATATAGATATAGATACAAAAGAAATATTAGAAGAAGCACTACTAGACTTTGATGGAACATTACTTTTCATCTCACACGATAGATACTTTATAAATAAAATAGCTACTAGAATAGTAAGAATAGAAAATAAAAAACTAGTTAGTTATGATGGCAACTATGACTCGATTAAAGATAAACAAGTTATTAACACAAATATTGAACAAAAGCCTAAAGAAGTTATTAACATCAAAGGAAGTAATAGACTAAACGAATTTTTGAAAGATGCTAATAAAATAGAAGAAATAACAATAGGTTGTTCAGGTAAAAAAGTGTATAAAATTAGAAAGAAAAGTAAAGTGTTCTTTCTTAAAATTGCAGATCATTTATCCAAAGAATCTATTAGCTTAGACTATTTAAAAGATAAAATAACTGTACCAGAAAAAGTATTCTATGAAAAATACAATGGTAAAAGCTATATGCTTACTAAATCATTAAAAGGTAATATGCTTTGTGATGATTACTATGAAGAACATCCACTCGAAGGAATTAAAGTTATTGTTGAAGCCTTCAATGCTCTTTATAATATAGATTATAGTGACTGCATAATAGACGAAACAATAGATACTAAAATAAAAAGAATAGAAAATAGATTTAATACTATTAAAAATGAAGATATTAAACCAGAGATACTACAAAGATTCATAACAAAAGAAAACATATTAAAGTATCTAAAAGGTAATAAGCCAAAACAAATAATAGGTTTCACACACGGAGATATGTCACTACCTAATATATTCGCAGATAACGGACACTTTAGTGGACTACTTGATACAGAAGATGCAGGTCTTGGAGACATATATTTTGATTTAGTAATATGCGAAATATCCATTGAAAGAAACTATGGAAAAGAATATATTGATAAATTCTATGAAGAACTTGGCATTGAAAAAGATGAATTCAAGAGTGACTATTATAGAATATTAATGAGTTTATAACATAAAAAAAGAAGTTTAATTAATTAAATAAACTTCTTTTCTTTTAACCATTTTTTACCATCTACTATTCTAGCAACCATCATACTTGATGCTGTGTCACCTACAACATTTAACATAGTAGCAGGTGGGTCTATTATAGTTGCTATTATTGTTAATATAGGAAGTGCTGTTACTGGGAAACCTAACATAGTTATAATTAACATTTCTGATATAGTTCCACCACCAATAGGTACAGCAGTAACAAGCAATGTAGCTATTAATGCAACTCCTAAAACTTTAAGAGTGCTTACATCTGAATTAAATAGATATACTAAGAACATAATTTTAAATACACTACCTATTATAGAACCATCTTTATGGAAACTTGTTCCAAGTGGTATAGTAGTATCAGCTATATCTTCAGGTACACCAATATTCTTAGCACAAGTAGTATTTACTGGTATTGATGCAGCACTACTACAAGTAGCAAGACTAGTTAATGTAGCAGGCAAGATATTCCTCCAATAACTAACAAATCCTTTCTTACCACCAGCAATAAATGCATATAATGAATAAACTGTAAAATAGAATAGAACAGTAACAACTGTATAAATTATAAATGTTTTACCATATCCTATAGCAATCTCACCACCAAAAGTTCCAACTAAAGCAGCAAAATAACATCCAAGACCTATAGGTGCATAGTACATAATGAGTTTAATAAATGATTGTACAACTTCATTAGCACTCTCTAAAGCATCTAAGAACTTATCTCCTTTACCTTTACTCATATTAATACTAATTCCCATAAGTATTGAGAATATAATTAAAGCAATCATATTATCTCTAGTAAGTAACTTACTAAAATCATTAACACTAACTGCTTCAACAGTTCTTTCTAAGAAATTAACATCTTCCTTAGTAACTTCTTCAGCTCCATTTAATACTTCCTTAATAGCTGCTTCATCTTTAACATCAACTAATCTAAATGCTTTAGTTGAAGCTATACCTACGAATACACTAACTATAGAAGTAAATGCAAATACAAGTATTATAGTAGTAAGTATCTTACCAATTCTCTTAGGTTGTTTCATTTTACCTATAGATGTACTAATTGTTAAGAATATAAGTGGTACTATAATAACAAGTAACATGTTTAAGAATAAATCACCAAAAGGACTTAATACTGTAGCTTTCTCACCAAATATTAATCCTACTATAGTACCAATAATAATTGATCCTAAAAGTATTAATGTTGACTTATAATTTTTTAAAAACTTCTTCATAAGTTTCAACCTCCATATTAATTATATAATTTTAAGTCTATAAAGTATACCTTTTATATTCCACAACAACTCCACAAAAAAAGAAGAATTAATCTTCTTTCTTCTTTTCTAAATCTCTATAAGCAACTTTACCAACAGCTGTTTTAGGAAGTGTATCTCTAAATTCGTACTCAGTTGGTACTGCATACTTAGCTATATTTTTATAACAGTATCTTCTTATTTCTTCACGTATTTCCATAGTGTTTTCTACGCCTTGTTTAAGTACTATTACTGCTTTAGGAGTTTGACTCTTTATCTTATGAGGAACTCCAACAACCGTACAAGTATCAACATATTTACATTTGTTAATAATATCTTCAAGTTCAATTGGATAAACGTTATAACCGTTAGTGATAATCATTCTCTTAAGTCTTGAAGTATAGAAGATAAATCCATCTTTATCCATATACCCAAGATCACCTGAGTGCAACCAAGTTTTACCATCGTTATGTAGAACTAAAGTCTTTTTAGTTTCCTCATCTTCATTAATATAACCCATCATAAGAGTTGGTCCAGTTATACATATCTCACCAACATCGCCAACTGATTTTTCAACATCACTATTTGGTTCAAAAATTTTAACAATCATATCGGGATTTGGAATACCTAAAGTACCCTTGTGATTATTAACATGTTTTTCATCAACTTGTGCAGTACAGCAACAAAATCCACATGCTTCAGAAAGTCCATATCCTACTTTAACAACAGCACTACTTCCATGAGTTTTTAAATATTCTTCATATTCATTTTTAACTTGAGGTGATAGGTAATCTCCACCTACAACAACAACTTTTATATCTTTAAAAGCATTACTTCCAGGATCAGAATCATTCATAGACATTTTTAATAATGATGGAACAGCTGGATAAACACTAGGTTTATATTTTCTAAGTTCTTTATTAATTTTTTTAGTATTAAGTTGTGGTACAATTATACATTTCATACCAGCCACAAGACATGTATGAGTGCAAAGTGCTAAACCAAATACATGGAATATAGGTAATGCTGATAATACTGAGTTTCCTGGGCTAATATACTCACATACACTTGATGTTTGTAAAGCCATAGCATTAAAGTTAGCATTAGAAATTATTATTCCTTTAGGTTTACCAGTAGTACCACCACTATATATTATAGCAGCTGGGCTCTTTGAATCTCTCTTAACATAAGTGTTTTCATCTGTTCCATAATTTAAAAACTCATGCCAAGTAAGCATACCTTCTTCAAGCCTCATATTCAAAGATGACTTAATATTATATAAAGTCTTTAATATTGTTCCTAAACTTTCACTAGTAGGTACCATAATAAAATGCTTAACCTTAATATGTCTTGCTTTAGGCATAGCTACATCAGAACAAAATATAATAGAACTATTAGTTTCCTTTAAAGCTCTTTCTATATCTTGAGTAGAAGACAAAGGATGTATTATATTACATATAGCTCCAATCTTATTAACAGCATAAATTAAAGCAAAACTCTCAGGAGTATTAGGCATACATATCGTAACACACTCATTCTCTACAATATTAAATTCCTTTAAAGCAGAAGCAACTTTATCTATCTTCTTCATGAAAGACTTAAATGTAACTTCATTTCCATAGAAGGAATAAGCACTTCTTTTTTCATTCTTAGAAGCAGTATCTTTTAAATAGTCATACATACTTCCATTAAAATAATTTAAACTCTCAGGCACATCACCATAATATTTAAGCCAAGGTTTTTCTTTATTTTCAGGCTTTTCATTCTTAATGAACTTAATTAATTTATTTATATAATCATTAACTTTTCCCATAATTGATTCCTTTCATATTAATCATATATGTGTTACAATTGTAACATATTAAAAGAAGAAAAACTACTAGTTTATTCTAAATGTTACAAAAGAGGTGATTTTGTTTGAATAATAAATTTATAAAAGAATGTATATTAAAATCATTAGTAAGTCTTATGAAAGAAAAAGAATTTAAAGATATAACTATTACTGAAATAACTAAAAAAGCAGGAGTATCTAGAATGACTTATTATAGAAATTATAACTTTAAAGAAGATATTCTAAATGACTATATGACTACTTTAATAGAAGAGTATAAAACTAAACGTGAAGAAAACAAAGAAAATCCATATCTACTTATATTAAATGCATTTGAATTCTTTAAGAATAATAAAGACTTTGTTCTTGCTTTAGAAAAGTCTAATTTATCAAACGTAATACAAAATAAAATAAATGATTATATGTTAGTATTTTATCCTGAAACTAAAACTAATATTGAATATAAATATAATCTTTATATATTAAGTGGAGCTCTTTATAATACTTGTAAAATGTGGCTGCTTACTGGTTTAAAAGAAGATTCAAGTATACTTGCTAAAATATTTGTAGATAGACTTTTTAATAATTCAAATAAATACATCAATTAGTGTTTTAAACTTTTATCAGTGGCAAACTCTTTAGCAGCAGCATAAGATGGATCTCTATTAGGATTATATCTATTCTCTTCATTATACTTTAATCCTCTTTTAGCATACTCTTCTTCCATAATAAGCATTAGTGAAGTATCATATATCATACCTTTATAACTAATCCAAGTATGTCTACCATCTGGAGAATTTTTACTTCCTTTAATTAATGGTAAAGTACCTCCACATATTTGAGAATATGGAAAACAAAAACTAAGATACTTAGAAAACTTAGTACAATTCCCCTCATTAAATCCTTTACCAAAAGCTTCTTCAAAATTAATAGGATTTCTTACATTTAATGAAGCCATCTTATTCCATAATTCTTCATCATAACCAAGAATCTTACCTGAAAGAACACCATTTCTTATAAATTCAGCAAACTCTGGGTCAGTATCATAATAATATTTAAGCATACTAAAACATTTATAACTCTTTCTTTTCTCATCAATAAGTGAACTTAGTATTTTATCCATAACATCACCAACTAAATCATAACATAATAAAATATTAAAACAATATAACTTACTAAAACTTGACATAAATTATTAAGAATAAAGTAATAAATATGTTATAATCTATTTATGAAAAGAAATTATATAAAAATGAATGATAATGATAATTATTTATCACTAGGTAATGTTATTAATACTATAAAGAAAGTATCTAATAATAAGAATGCTATGCAGACTGAACTATTCTATACTATTTTTAATGTTAATAATGTAAATGCTACTACTATAAATAATTATTGTATAGGCTATAGAGCAATCGGACTTGAGTATAAGAGAATATTTATTGATTTAAAAAGAAAGTTTGAACAAGATAAAGAAATATATATTAATATCATCTTAGGTATTCTATCTATAATGGATGATGTTATCTACGTCAAAGATGTTAGTTCTTTAGAACTCATAAATACTAATAAGAAATTAAACGAAGTAATAAAAGAATTATTAATTATAGCTCAAAATGATAAACATATAGAAAAAGAAACAATAAATAGTATAAAGAAATTAAATAATTATGAAGCATTCATAGAACTTTTAAACTATAGTATTCTTGAAAATAATCAACCAGTATATACACAATCTATTAACATTAAAATAAATAGAGAAGAATTAAATGAATATTTAAAAATTAAACTTTATTATGGAGAAAGTTATATAAATTCATTAATAGAACTATCTAGAAAAGATAATATGTATGCTTGTGCTGAACTTGGTTCATTAGAGTTTGATGGCTATATAAGTGGCAAACCTAATTATAAGAAATGCTATGATTATTATTATAAAGCCGCTTTAAAAGATCATCCTAAAGGTTGTTGGATGGTGGCTAACTTAATGTTAACTGGAAGAGTAAAGTTAGAATTTGATACTATGTGGAAGTATTTAAATAAGTCAATAGAACTAGGTAGTTTTGCTGGATATAATACATTAGGCCTTTGCTACTTAAGAGGTATTAACAAACAAAACAAAAAAGATTTAAACGAAGCTAGAAAGAATTTTCAAATTTCAGCAGAACACGGATATGTATTCGCATTCAATAACTTAGGTAAAACTTATGAAGAAGAAGGAAATATAGAAGAAGCAATAAAATATTATAAAGTTAGTGCAGATATGAATGAATGCTGGGCTCTTAATAAAGTAGGAGAGTACTATAGAAAAAAAAGAGACTTAAAAACTGCATACATCTATTACCTAAAAGCAACAGAATCTCCAATAACAGAAAGAATAAAATATCCATTCTATAATCTAGCAAAGTATTATTATGAAAACGGATGTGAAGAAGCAAATATAAAAAAAGATACAACAAAAGCAAAAGAATTATATGACATTTACGAATCTTTAAAATAATAAAAAGTAAATAAATATCATATTTAATCAAAGACGATTCCCTATAAAACTAATTAGAGGTTTATACCTCTTTTTTTAACTTTTGAATAGTATTGTTGTATAATATGCCCCCATTAAAAGGGAATGGTTATGGATAATGAATTTTTATTAATATTAAATTCTACGATTATAACAGATGATTATAGTGATGAATTTATAAATACTATACTAAGATTTATAAAAGAATATTGTTATGCTGAATCAGTGATAATACTAGACCAAGAATCAAAAAGAAAAGAAAATTTCAAAATGATAAATTCTTTAGAGCAAGTCTTGCTATAATACTTGGTAATATGTTTAAAAATAAAAAAATAATTGAAGAACTTAAAAGAGAAAAATACTTAGATAGTACTCTTAAAGTATATAAAGAAGAAACTGATGATTTAGAAAGCACTGTTGAAGAAGCAAGTTTTCTTATGAAAAGAAATAAAGATTCATTTAGAGAGTCACATACTGAAATATATTTAGATAAATACAAAGTAAAACAAATCATAAAATAAAACATTTTATGGTTTTTTTATTATAGATATAGTATAATCTATATAGAATAAAGAGGTGTTTATATGAAAGATATAGAAAACTCAATTATGTATAAAGAAGGAAATATTCTTAAGAGTAGAATAGAAGAACTTAATAAGAAGATTAAGACTGCTTCTAAAGAAGCAAAAGAGTTTATAGAAAAAGATATAAGAAAGTATGAGTATGCCCTAAGAGGAGAAAATAAAGTAATTAATGCTCTTATGAATAGTAATATTCCAATGCTTATATTACATGATTTAAATATTGTATATAAAGATCGTAGAGTTCAAATAGATTTTATGCTTATTACTAGAAGAAACTATTATATATTAGAATGTAAGAATACTTATGGTAATATTTTAATTGATAATAGTGGTAACTTCTATAGAACATATTATGGTAAGAAAGTAGGTATTTATAATCCTATAGATAAACTAGATAGAAATATAGACACTATTAAGATGTATTTAAATGATCATAGTACATTTCTTGAAAAATTAATATTAAATAAGGCTTATGATGACTTTTATCATGGTATAGTAGTACTTTCTAATGAGAATACTATTGTTGATACTAAGAGTGCTCCAAGAGATGTTAAAAATAAAATAGTTAGAGTAGATAAACTCGTAGATTATATTAAAAAGATAGAAAAGAATTCTACAGAGTTTTCAAGTATGGATGATATCATAAAAGAAAGTGCTGATAGAATATTATCTTTATGTATTGATGAAGATATAGTAGATGATATAAATGAAACTAGTGTAGTATCAAGAGAAAAACTATTTGATTTAAATGATATTATTAAGAATAAACTTAAGAACTATAGAAACTATAAATCTAAACAACTTAACTATAAACCATATTATATATTTAGTGATAAAGTATTAAATGAAATAGTAAGAGTAAAACCGACAAATGAAAAAGAATTAAAGAGTATAGAAGGATTTTCTGATACTAAGTATAAGAAGTATGGAAAAGATATTATTAATATAATTAATGGTAAATAAAAATTGTAAGAATTAACTTACAATTTTTTTAGTTGTTATTATAATTTTCTTCGAATTCTTTTTGTTGTTTTTCAAGTTCTTCTTTTATTTTATTATATTGATCATCGAATTCTTTATTTCTACTATCAATCATTTCTTTAGTATTATTTATTTCATCTCTTGTATCATTATAGTCGTTATTAAAGTTTACTATGTTTATTATAATTATTGTCATTATAGTTAATATTATTATTGCAGCTACAACGAACATAATCTTACCTATAGTAAATGTAGATTTAAAAGTTTTTAAACTAGTATCCATTATATCTTTAGTTTTTTCTTTTAATTCATTATCTAACTCTTTACTTCTTAAGTCAGTATCTTTTTCTTTATTAAGTCTTTCTTTATATTCTTTATAGTCTTGGTTTTTTGAATATGGTGCTTTACAGTTAGGACAAACTTTATCTTTATCTAAATCTATATTAGTACCACAATGTTCACATATTATTTTCATATTAACTCCTATAATTCTTTAACTAATTTTTTAAATTCATCGCCTCTGTCTTCAAATTTAGCATATTGATCCCAAGATGCACTTGCTGGACTTAGAAGAATAACATCTCCACTAACACTTTCTTTATTAGCAACTTCTACTGCTTCTTTTAAAGTATTAACCATAGTACATTTAATACCTAGTGAATCTATTTGTTTCTTACATCTTTCTTTACATTCACCATAACATACTACTGCTTTAGTATTTTTCATATAGTCTTTTAAATCTAAGAAGTTTTGTGTTCTTTCTTGACCACCTAATAATATAATAGTTGGTTTTTTAAATGCACTAAGAGCTATTTGAGTAGCTGTTATATTAGTAGCTTTAGAGTCATTATAGAAGTCTTTTCCTTCAAATGTTCTTACATATTCTATTCTATGTTCTACTCCAGTAAACTCACTTATTGCCTTACACATTATTTCATTTGATATACCAAGTTCCTTAGCTATCATAATAGCACACATAACATTTTCATAATTATGATTACCTTGTAATTTGATATCTTTAGTATCTATTATTTCTTCACCATAATAGTATATCTTACCATTTTCTAAATAAGCACCATCTATCTTTTCTTTACTAGTGAAATATTTCTTAGTACTTTTTATATCTTTAGTAATTCTATATGCGTCTTCATTACCTTTGTTAATGATAGCAATATTCTTAGAAGTATGATTTTGGAATATTCTAAGTTTATTTTCATTATAATATTCGCGAGTACCAAACATATCTAAATGTGCTTCATATATATTAGTAAGAACAGCTATATCAGGATTAAAGTCATAGAAATCATGTAGTTGAGGAACACCAATCTCCATAATTAAATAATCATTCTCTTTGATGTCTTCAATAACTTCACATAAAGGAAAACCTATATTACCTGCTAAATGTGTTCTACCAGGAAATGCAGCACTAACTATTTCATAAGTAAGTGATGTAGTAGTAGTCTTACCATTAGTACCAGTAATAGCTACTAGTTTAACTCCTTTAGGTAATAAATGATAAGCCATTTCTATTTCATTAATAATTTTAATATTATGTTCTTCTGCGTATTTTAAATATTTATGATCAAAATGAACCCCTGGATTCTTAATTAAATAATCAAATGATTCATCTAATATATCATCAGGATGATCACCTAAGATTACTTTAACTCCTAAATCTTCTAATTCTTTAATATGATTCTTATCTTGATTAGCATTCTTATCATTTAATACAATAGTGTTACCTCTTTTAGCAAGTACTCTAGCTGCATGATAACCACTTCTAGCCATACCAAGAATAAAAATCTTCTTGTTTTCAAACATATTACACGCCTCCAATATAATTATACAACATTGATTAGTTCATATTTAATAATATGTGTAAACTTTACAATGAAATAAAAAAAATAACTACGATTTTTACTTTTTATAGTTATTTTTAATAGAAACTGCTTTATCTTTTAAATATTTCATTTTTTCTTTTATATTAAATTTAAATCTAATATTTGGAAATGCTTTAAATAATCTTTTAGCAAGTACATTATCACTAAGTATCTTTTTAACTTTTTCTGTTATTTCTTTTGTATTGTCTAAGTGTACATATTTAACACCCATATCTTTAATTTTAATTATTACTTTGAATGATATAAAGTTATCTATTAAGAATAGTGTTAGTATTGTATAAAATAATATGTTAATAGTTAGAGGACTTAGCTTATCAAATAAACTAAGAGCAAAAGGATTTACAAATTTAACTAGTAAGAATCCAAGTACTCCGAAAGCTAAACTATTTACTAAGCAAATTCTGCCATTTATATTAAATTTATTCTTAGTGTAATCCCACCATCTAGCATGAAATAGTTTTTCCATTAAATAACTTGTTATATATTCTCCAGCACTGCATATTATGATTGATAGAACAAATAGTAATACTGGACTTTTTACATTATGTAGTAAAAGTACCATAGCTAAAGCACAATTACCATATATAGGACAATATGGACCTATTAAGAATCCTCTATTTACAAAACATTTTGTATCAGGATATGTAGCAACTACTTCTATCATCCAACCAATCATTGAATAAGCAATAAATAATAAAAATAATATTTTTAAATCACACATCTATTTTTTCTCCTTTTCTTAAGCCCTAAATATTTTGGATACTCTTTTGGATGAGCAAGTACATTTAATGAACATTTCTTATCCATCATAGTAACAACCCAACTCTCAGCATACTTAGGTGGTATTATATTAAGAGGAAACATATGTCTTAATATAATATCTTCTACCATTGGATTCATTAAATGAGGAAAATGCTTTCTTGCATTATATAAAGCCTCTCTTGCGTGAACAAATCCATGTAACTCTCTAAATTTCTTTTTATTATGATCATCCTGCCATGGCTTAAAATAAAAATCATGAAGTATTGCTCCAATACAAGTATTTCTAACATTCAAATTATGTCTTTTAGCAAACTTATAAGATTCATATGCCACTTTCATAGAGTGTTCATAAACATTTTCATTTTCATGATGAGCATACTTCTTTCTTTTTAAAAATTCTTTATTATTAATTATTTCATCTATATATTTTAAAAACTCTTTGTCATATTTCATAAATCTCACGTAAACATTATAACAAATATAGATTATTATTAAAAGAGATTATGCTATAATAGACATATAATAAGGAGAAAAATGAAAAGCAAAGTTTATTTTACAAATGAAATAAGTAGTGAAAAATTAGTAGAAATTTATAAAAATTAGGTGTAGAACTTAATGGTAAAGTTGCTGTTAAAGTTCACAGTGGAGAAAAATGTAATCAAAATTATTTAAAGCCTCTATTCTATAAAAATACTATTGATTATGTGAATGGCACTGTTGTTGAATGTAATACTGCTTATGATGGAGCAAGAAATACAAGTGACAAACATTTAAAAAGTAATTATGTAGGTAAGAATATAGAAAACTATGACTCTATGTTAGTACTTTCTCATTTTAAAGGTCATCCAATGTGTGTATTTTGAGGTTCTTTAAAGAACATATCAATAGGCCTTGCATCTAGTCATGGAAAAGCAAACATACATGGTGCTGGTAAACCTGAAGAAATATGAACTGCAGATCATGATTCATTCTTAGAATCAATGGCAAATATGTCAGTAGATTGTGATTGCTGTGCTAAAGCAGAAGATCCTTGTATGAAAGATATTGGAATTTTATCTTCGACTGATCCTGTTGCTATTGATCAAGCATGCATTGATTTAGTTTATATTAGTAATGATCCAGGAAAAGACCATTTAATTGAAAGAATTGAATCTAGAAATGGAATTCATACTATAGAAGAAGCTGAAAAACTATATGTTGGTACAAGAAATTACGAATTAATTAAATTTTAACTTTATTTTTAAGTAATTTTGTGGTATCATTTACGGATAAAAAAGGGAGATGAATTAAATGAATGGAAAAGTAACATATATTTTCGGACATAAAAATCCTGATACAGACTCAATATGTGCATCAATTGCTTTATCATATTTAAAGAATAAATTAGGATTCAACGCAGTAGCATCAACACTAGGTAATTTAAACCCAGAAACTAAGTTTGCTTTAAATTACTTTAATGTTAAAGAACCATATCATTTAAATGATGTAAAATTACAAATAAAAGATGTTTCTTATCATAAAGGATGTTTTATTGATAAGAATGTTCCTATTAAAGATGCGTTTGATTATATGAATAAATATTCTCTAACAGGTATACCAGTAGTAGAAAATAAAAATAAGTACTACGGATATGTTTCATTAAAAGAAGTGGCTCGTGAAATTATAAATGGAGACTTCCATAAGATTAATACTTCATATGGAAACTTAATAAGTGTATTAAAAGGTACTCAAATATTAAAGTTTGATAAAGAAATATCCGGTAATGTGTTAGCTGCTACGTATGCTAAAGCTACATTCTTAGAAAGAGTAGCATTAGATAATAGTTATATTCTTATTATAGGAGACAGAACTGCTATACTTGATTATGCTATTGAAAGTAAAGTTAAACTAATTATAGTTATCGCAGGTATAGAATTACCTCATGAATTACTTCAAAAAGCTAAAAAGAATAAAGTTAATATTATTAGTACACCTCTTTCTTCATATGAAGTAGGAAAACTAATATCATTCTCTAACTATATTAAAGATATAATGAGAAAAGAAGAATCTGTTACTTTTAATGAACTTGATTATTTATCAGATTTCATTGAACAAAGTAAAAAATTAAAACATACTAACTATCCAATACTTAATAGTAAGAATGAATGTAAAGGACTTTTAACTTTAACAGATACTAATAATGTAGATAAGAAACAAGTTATTTTAGTAGACCATAATAACTCTTCGCAAAGTGTAGATGGTCTTGAAGAATCAGAAATATTAGAAGTAATAGATCATCATAATATCGGGGACATTAATACTAAGAAACCTATTAATTTTAGAAATGCAGGAGTAGGTAGTGTTAATACAATTATTTATGATTTATATAAAGAAAATAATATAAAGATTCCTAAAGATATAGCTGGTCTTATGGCTTCAGCAATCATATCAGATACATTACTTCTAACTTCACCAACTACTACTATAAGAGATACTGATGCTTTAATTAACTTATCAAAAATAGCTAAAATTAAATATAAGAAATATGGTATAGAATTATTAAAACAAGGTATGACTATTAAAGGTCTTACAAATGAAGATATACTTCATAAAGACTTTAAGACATATAAAGTAAATGATAAGATGATTGGTATAGGTCAAATCTTAACAGCAGACTTTGAATCTATGAATAAAAAAATAAATAGTTTAGTTAACTATTTAGACGAAGTATCTAATAATGAAAATATAAGAGTGGTTACTTTATTCGTAACAGATATTTTCGAAAATGTATCTTATTGTTTATATAATAGGGATGCAGAAAATATCATCAAGAATAGTTTTGATTTAAAAGAAATATACGAAGGTGTACCTCTAAAAGATATAGTTTCAAGAAAAATACAAATAGCTCCATATATAATGGATGCAATAGAGAAAGAGTAGAAATACTCTTTTAATTTGGTATATCACATTAGAATGTGTTAAAACATATAAAAATGCTAAAAACACACAATATATGCTTGAAAAATGTATAAAAATAATGTAAAATACACAATGAATTCAAAAATATTGTGTATTTTTTAATGAAAAGTGATATATTATAATAGAGAGGAGTGTTAATATGGAACCATATAAAGCTAAATTATTACCAATTCAATATAGACTTGATAGAGAAACTATTAAATTGTTAGGTCAAGCAAATGATAAATATGGACAATATAAATCTTTACTAAAGATGTTCAAATTTGATCAAAGATATTTTCTGGATTCTTTAATTCTAGGAGAAAGTGTTAGATCATCAAGAATTGAAGGCACACAAATATCACAGGATGATATGTACTATATTAATTATGTAGAACAAAATGATAGTATACAAGAAGTTAAGAATTTAAAGAATATGTTAGAGTATGCTACTGAAAAGTTGCAAAAAAATGATTTTAGTGTTCATATGATAAATTCTATGCATAAGATACTTCTTTCAGGCGTAAGAGGAAAAGATAAATCTCCAGGTGAAATAAGAACAATTCAAAATTATATAGGCCTTAAGGGTTTAGGTAAAGAAGGAGCAACTTTCGTACCACCAGTACCAGAAGAAGTACCAGAATTATTAGATAATCTAATAGAATATATGAATGATATATATGATGATGAAGCATTTATAAAAGTAGCAATTTCACACGTTCAGTTTGAATCAATACACCCATATAAAGATGGAAATGGTAGAATGGGTAGAGCCTTAATGACACTTCAACTTGCTAAAATTAAAAATGATGAGCCAATACTATTTCTTTCAGAAATCATTGAACTTTACAAAGCAAGCTACTATAATGCCTTAACAGAATGCAGAAATGGAAACGTAGATGGTTTTATAAGATTCTTTTTACAATGTGTTGTAGACCAATGCACTAGAAATATTGGAAGAATTGAAAAAATAAATAGGGTATATGATGAAGATGAAGAAAATATAAGACAAAATATAAAGGGTAGTATAGTGTTAAGAATGCATCCATTAATGATGAAAAAAATAGTATTTACACCACAAGAAATGTCAGAAGAACTTGGAGTGCATATCAATACAATAATTGGAATACTAAACAAAATGATAAAGTTAAAAATGATTACAAAAGAAAAGAAAGATGGAACAAATAGAATAACTTATAGATATATAAGAATATATGATACATTTGTAGAACAGTTGTAATCACAATAGAATGTGTAAAAGTACGAAAAAATACTAAGAAACACACAATAAAATGCAAAACATTATGATAATTTAGTAATATGATCACAATAAATCACAATCTATTGTATAAATTTAACTTAAAAGTATTATAAAATAACAATGTAATGTAAAAATACTAGGAAGATTAAATCCTAGTATTTTATTTATATAACACATTTAAATCAACAACACCATTTATTCCATCAACTTTACCTCTACTAGAGAATTGCCACATAGTATAAGGTTTAGAATAACTAGACTTTTCTGATGTATAATGAGCAAGCCAAGTATCTTTACTTCCAACATCCCATATATTTTCTAAATAGTATTTACTACTATAAAGTGTTCCTTGATATCCGTGTTTGGTAACTTCATTAATAAATGCGTCAGCTATTAAATTAATATCTGTAAGACTAATATTATATGAATTAAAATTATTCCAGTTTTCCCAATCAAATGCGATAGGTAACTCAAGTGTAATTCCATCAAGTGTATTAACTACATACTGAGCCTGTTCGCGTGCTTCATATACATCTTTAGCATAACTGAAAAAATAAACACCAACTGGTATACCAGCTTTCTTAGCATTCTCAATATTCTTTTTATATTGATTATCCATAACAATTTGATTCTTTCTATTATGACCAAAGCCAATTCTAATCATTGCAAACTCTACACCAGCTTTTTTAGCTTTTTCCCAATCAACAGTATCTTGCCAAGTAGACACATCAACTCCAATCATAGTGTTTTCATTCTTATATTTCTTAATAGCATCTTTTATACTAACAGTATTTTTAGGAGTAGATGCATTACTAGTATTTGTTTTTTTAGGCTTTTCTTTTACAACTAATTTAAAACTTTTAGTAGTAGTGTTATTAGATGAATCAGTAGCTATATATTTTAAATTATATGTACCAACTTTATTAACATTATACTCACCTTCAACTTTACAGTCAGGTCTCTTATCATAATTATCAGCGCATAAAGCTTTATCAACTAAATTAACATTTTCACCCTTATTAGTACTATAAGAACTACTTATTAACACTAATGGTTTAGTAGTATCAACAACTTCATACTCAATAGCTTCAAATTTATCCCTATGATTAGAAGTCTTATAATTAACGAGAACTTTATT
>SFTR01000102.1 GCA_004560915.1 bacterium
AAATCATCTCCTTATCTTAATTATACCAAAAGAAAAGTAGGCACAATCTTTTTTGTGTCTACTAATATCTTACAACTTCAAATTATATTTGATCTTTTTTAATTACCTTTAAGTACTTTTTTATACTCTTCTTCTAGCCCATTCACTTCTAAAAATCTTCTTTTAAATTCTTCTTCATTTGAAGCAAGAACTGTTATATCTTCTAAAAATTTCTTATAATCTTCATCTTCAAAATACATTTTGGTAGTAGCATACCCTTTCTTACCAAATTTATCTAATAAATGCTGTCTAGACTCTTCAATTATTTCATCTAATGTTGAATTAGGACTATGTACTTTTCTATAAGAATATGTCCTTTTTAATGGTATTTCCACTAATACATTTCTATCCGCAGAAGAAACTATTTTACCATATATACTTCTTGGTTCATTTTTAGAACTAGCTCTATGATCACACACTGCTTCTGACATAGTTTTAATTTCTTCCTCACTAAAGAATTTTCTTAAATTTTTATCTTTTAATAACATTTCTCCAGATACTTTTTCATGATTTTCTGCATCTATATAGTGACCTATATCATGATAAGCAGCTATAACATAAACCATTTCTAAGTTTACATCAGGCACTCTACTTGCAAACATAAAACTTCTATCTATAACATACATAATATGATCAAGTTTATGTCCATCTTCATTCTTATCATAACTTGTAAATATATTTTCTTCAATATACTTCTTTAATTCTTCTCTAATCATTACATCACCTAAAAATATAATATCATAAATAACCTAAATGTGCTATAATAACAAAACAAAGGAGAAACTATGACAAAAGAACAAAGAGTATTAAACTACTACGTACTATGTAATAAACTAAAAAATATAATTAGAACCGGATGGAAAGACTGGAATGTGCAAAGAGAAAGAATAGAAAGTATTGCAGAACACGTATATGGTGTTCAAATGCTAGCTATTGCAATGAAGTCAGAATATGAATATGATATAGATTTAGAAAGAGTTATATTTATGTTAGCAGTTCATGAACTTGGTGAAACTATAATTGGTGACTTAACACAATTTCAAATATCTAAAAGTGAAAAAGAGAAAATAGAACATGAAGCAGTTCATAATATTCTACAAGGTTTACTAGACGGAAAAATAATAGAAGAATTATTTTTAGAATTTGATGAAAGAAAAACTAAAGAATCATTATTTGCATATCAATGTGATAAATTAGAATGTGATCTTCAATGTAAACTTTATGATCAAGAACATTGTGTTGATTTAAATAATCAAGAAAATAATAATACCAAAGAAAATGAAAGAGTTAAAAAGTTACTTGAAACTGGTGAATCTTGGTCAACAATGTGGCTTAAATTTGGACAACAAACATATCCATATGATGATAACTTTAAAGCAGTTTCTGCCTATGCATTAAACAATAATATTGAAAGTCAAATGTTAAAACTATCAAAGAAAGAGAATTAATTCTCTTTTATTTTGAAATAATATGTTATAATTTAATTAATGATAGGAGAATTAATATGTACGAAATAAATACACAATCATTTGATAAATATAGAAAGAGTTATACACCATCACTTATAGTATTATTCATATTTGCTATAGTTATTATTTACTTTATAATTTCATGTATTAAATTAAATAGTTTTGATTTAAATTCATGTTTATTTATAGGAATATTCGTAATTGTAATAGCACTTGCAATTTATGGTAATATAAAAGAACTAATTAGAATCAATAAGAAAATGAAAGATATAGAATACTTAAGAAACAATGGAAAACTTATTAAAAGAATACCATATGGACTTAGAAGATCAGATACTAAACGTGCAAATAAAAGATTAAGAATAATTGTATTACACTACACTCTTCCTAATGGTATTACAATAACACTTGAAAGTGAACCAAGAGATGACACACTTACTATTCCAAAAGAAGGATATGCAGATTTACTTATTGATGAAAATAATCCAGATAGATTCTTTATAGATATGAATATAAATAGAATTGGTGGAAATAAAGAAGAAGATTTTTATAAAGAAGAAAAGTAGTTTTTTTAAACTACTTTTTAAATTCCAACTTCATAACACCAGCTTGTTCGTAGTCAACACTACTACCACTTCTAGCTTCTTGTAACAACTTTCTTCTTTGCTTACTAAGTCTTCTATTATCACTTCTAATAAACTTAATTCCATATAAACTTTGTACTATATCTGGATCTACTATACTATCATTCATCATCTCACAAATAAACATTTTAAAAGTACCTAATCTTGAAGACATTAATCTATATCTTTCTTCATCACTAATATTTGCTAAAAGTTCTAATGGAGAAAATTCATTATCTAATTGAAACATAGCATCATTACAGCCCAGTACTTCATCCATACCAAATTCTCTTTTCATTAATGCTTTCTCTTCTTCAAATCTTCTATTTCTCTCTTCAAATAATTCTTTTGCTTGAATAAGTACTTCTCTTTGATGCTTATCACTCAATCCAAAAATTCTACGAGATAAATTGTCAATTTCTATTTTACTTAATTTAGTAAAGAAGCCTGTACCATAGTCCATTCCATTACATAAATGTTTTTCACTAAATAAAAGTGGACACTCTTCACGTGGCATAGCCCAAATATCCATAAGTTTCTGCATATTAACATTATTAGATATTAAATAATTATCAACATCATAACCTCTCTTAGCTATTGCTTCATCATCGAAATGTATTAATTCTTCAAATGGAATACCTAAATTTCTAGTTCTCCTTCTTAATTCAACCTTAGCTAAATCTCTTACACATTCTTGGTTTCTTTCATCTGAAATTATTAATATTAAATTAGACAAACTTAATTTCTTAAAACTTCTTACAAAGTTAATATCACTACCTAAATAATAATCATAATATTCTCTATTAGTCATTCTACCCTCCTAAAATAAGAATAACATATTTTTTTATAGATATCAAAAAAATGGACTATAAATCCATTTTATTGTTGAAATTTACTTATATCATCTACTCTTAAAGCAAAGTATGGTTTGTCTTTATTGGATTCTTTTAAGAATAATGCAAATGTATCATTAACATAGAAATTTCTATATTTTTCTACAGAACTAGACTCATATATTACATCCATTCCAGCTTCACTTTTAACTTTGCCACCCTTTTCATCTAATGAAAACTTAACACTTTGAATAGCTTTTTCTATCGTATATATACCATCTAATGTAACAATTTCTTTATTTTCAAGTTCATCATATTCTCTTAAAACATTAAAATCTATCTTAGGCATCATAAAGTTATCTTTATCATTAAATTCATGTATTTTTTTATCTTTTACACTATTATATATTTCATCAAAAGTTTCACCTTTAGGATTCTTAATAATTATTACTTCGTCATTATTTTTAGTAATAAGTTTAATTGCAAAATCATTTTCATCATTATAATAATACACTTTTATTTGTTCACGTACTACATCATTATTTTTTATAATACCAAAATATTCAACATTTTTTATATCTTTAAACTTATCATTAAAAGTATCAAACTTCTTATTAAATTCAAA
>SFTR01000004.1 GCA_004560915.1 bacterium
AGCAGAATTAGAAGAAATTGAAGCTATTATTACTGATGAAAGAATAGATATGATATTATCTAAAAGAGAAAATAAAAAACAAAAAATTGACAAATTATAATAAATAGTATATAATCAAGGGCAAGTGAGGGGATATAAGATATATGTATTGAGCTATCCCGGGGAAACCTACACGAACTTTTATAAAGTACGGAGTCGCTGTTAAGTAGTGGATTTCGTGCTTTTTTTAATTCTTTACGTTATCCATCTATTAGAAAGGAGGGAATATTATTATGGTTAAAGCATCAAGAATGCCGGATTTTTCTGCGATGGGAACTATTGAATCCGAATTATTTCAAGAAGTTCAAAGAAGACTTAGATATAAGAATGGAAACATTAGTGATATTTCAGAAATTGAACAATTAAAAATGGAAACATTAGACTTATTAGAAAGTCTTGGTTATCCAATGGATGAATTTGGAACATATCTATATAAAGATGTAATTACAACTATTAGAGAACAACTTGGTGTAGTTGAAACAAGAGAAGATGTAAGAAGATCTGCTTCAATATTAGACGAAGCCAAATCAGCATTCTCACAGCTATATTTCAATCTAGCAAGAAATGAAAGAGACATCGGAGTAAAAGAATATCATAGAATTCTATCACAATCACTTTCAAAAGTTGATTACAAAAAGGCATCACCAGAACTATTATACAAAGTATATGGTAATTTCCCTTTTGAGATGGACTATGGTGAAAATGCTTTTGCTCTAGCAAACTTTTTAAATAGACAAGTAGATAAACCTTTATGTAGAAAATTTACAAATTCACCTAGCAAATAAGCTAAGGTGAAAATAACAGAGTAACCCAGTGTTACTCATTTTTTTTAGGAGGAGAAGTTATGAATATAATAGAAGTTAAAAATTTATCAAAAACATTCAAAGTTAAATTAAAAGATAAAGGTTTAAAAGGAAGCATTAAGTCAATATTTAAACCTAAGTATAAAACTGTTAAAGCTGTTAAGAATATAAGTTTCAACATAGAAAAGGGAGAAGTTATAGCATTTATAGGTCCAAACGGAGCAGGTAAAAGTACAACTATTAAGATGTTAACAGGAATACTTTATAAAGATAAAGGAACTATTAATATTGATGGTTTAGATCCTGAAAAAGATAGAAAGAAACTTGCTCATGAAATAGGAACAGTATTTGGTCAAAAAGAACAATTATGGATGCATCTAACTCCATATGATAACTTTAAATTTTTCGGAGCTATTTATGATATACCAGAACAAGTAGTTGAAAAGAAAATAGAAGAATTCAAAGTATTATTTGAACTAGATGAATTTATAAATACACCAGTACGTAGTCTAAGTTTAGGTCAAAGAATACGTTGTGAGATAGTAGCATCTTTAATACATGAACCAAAAATATTATTCTTAGATGAACCAACTATAGGATTAGATCCAGTCGTAAAAGAAAACATTCGTACACTTATCAAAAGAATGAACAAAGAATATAAAACAACAATATTCTTAACAAGTCATGATGTATCAGATATAGAAAAACTATGTAAAAGAGTTATCATAATAAATAATGGTACTTTAGTATTAGATGATTCAATGGAAAACTTAAAATATAATTATTTACATAAAAAGATATTGGAAGCTAAAATGAAAGAAAAGGTAAATCTAAATGATGAAGAAGGTATAACTATATTAAAAGATAAAGGATATAACTTAAAGATAGAAGTAGATACTAGTAAACGTTCTATAAGTGATGCTATAAAATTATTAAATCCAGATAATATAATAGATATTAATATATCAAATACACCTTTAGAAGATATAATAAGTGACATATATAAAAAAGAGGATAAATAATGAAAAAGTATTTATTTATATTTAAGACTGAAATAATAAATAGTTTACAATATATGTTTAACTTATTATCAGGTTTTATAGCATACATAATAATGATATATGTATTCTTATGCTTATGGAAATATATGTATAGTGATCCATCATCTCTTATAAATGGTTATAACTTAAATCAAATGATATGGTATATAATCATCACTGAGATATTATGGATGAGTCTAGGTGGCAAAAAAATATGTCGTAAGATAACTAATGATGTTAAAAATGGTAATATAGCTTATAACATAAATAAACCATATAACTATATTTTATATAATCTATCTAGTAATTTAGGAAGCATATTTATAAAATTTATAGTATTTACAGTACTAGCTATGATTTTAGGATTTATATTTTTAGGAACATTTCCTAAGTTAAATATATTATCTATTTTAGCAGTATTATTAACAAGTATTTTAGCAACTACAATAAGTATATTAATAATGATAGCTATAGGTTTATTCTCATTCATAATAGAAGATTCAACACCATTATACTGGGTATATAGTAAATTCATATTAGTCTTAGGAACAATATTTCCAATAGAATTCTTTAGTGGAATACTAAGAGTAATATTAAAATATAGTCCAATATATGTTGTATCTTATGGACCAGCAAAATTATTTGTAAACTTTAGTACAAGTAAATTTATAACAATAATCATGTCACAATTAATATACTTAGTTATATCTTATTTAATAGCTACAATTATATACAAGAAAGGGGTGAAAAAACTAAATGTTAACGGAGGTTAAAAATCAATTAAAAGTAAATTATCTTTCTATAAAGTATGGTCTTATGAGAGAAATGGTAAACAAATTTTCATTCTTGGCAAATATAATTTTTATGATTATAAATAACTCATGTTTTATCATACAATGGGTAGTACTTTATTCATTAAAAGATAATATTGGTGGATATACTTTTAAACAAATGTTATTACTTTGGGGAATTGCAGCTAGTACTTTTGGAGTATCAAGATTCTTCTTTAAGAAAGCATTTACTTTATCTGAAACAATAAATACTGGCAAATTAGATGCATTCTTAGTACAACCTAAAAACGTATTATTAAGTGCAATAACTACTGACGTAGAAGTTTCAGCTATAGGAGACTTAATCTATGGATATGTAATACTTATAATATATGGAATCACTTTAAAAAACTTCTTATTGTTTACAATATTTACTATATTAGGTGGTTTAATAATAGCTTGTGTTTCAGTAATAGCAAATAGTCTAGCATTTTGGTTTAATATGTCAGATGTTTTAGCGGATACTCTAAATAATATGATGATAACATTTGGTACATACCCTAAAGATATATTTAATGGAATAGTAAAGATATTACTTTATACTTTGATACCAGTAGGTATTGCAAACTATATGCCAATAGACGTAATAATAAGTTTTAGTTTAAATAAAATATTAATAGTATTTATAGTAACAATATTTATGATAGTTTTATCATTTTATATATTTAACAAAGGATTAAAAAGATACTCTTCAAGTAACTTGATGAGTTCAAGAATATAATTAATATTAAAGATAAAAAAGCAATATTAATGTAAAGTAAAGGACTAATTATGTAAATTAGTTCTTTTTATGTAAAGAAAAACTTGCATTTAATTCTAAAAGAAGTTTCAATATGATATAATTAATAAGGTGAAAACTTATATGCAAATGTTAATTAAAGGAGTAAATGTTAACTATACTTTTTATGATAATCACAGTAATATAAACTTAGTTTATTTGCATGGCTGGGGCCAAAATATTGAAATGATGATGCCTATAGCTAAACCATTTATTAAGAAGTATAATGTTTTAATTATTGACTTTCCGGGCTTTGGTGACAGCGATGAACCTAAAGAAGTCTGGAGTGTTTTTGACTATGCAGAAATGGTTGATGAAATGGTTAAAAAACTTAACATGAAGAATCCTATTGTTATCGGACACTCTTTTGGTGGCAAAATTGCATTGATTTATGGATATAAATATAAACCTAGAAAAGTAGTAGTACTAGCAAGTCCATATAAGCAAGCTATAACAAAACAAACCTTAAAAGTTAAAATGTTAAAGATTGCTAAAAAAATACCAGGTATTAACAAATTAGAGAATTATGTTAAGAAACATATGGGTTCAACTGATTATAGAAATGCTAGTGAAATGATGAGAAAAGTACTAGTAGCTCATGTAAATACTGATATAACTGAAGACTTAAGAAAAATAAAATGTCCAGTACTTGGTATATGGGGAACTAATGATACAGCTGTTAGTATTGAAGATGGAAGAGAACTTGAAAATTATATTCCAAATTATGGATTAGTTGAATATCATGGATGTACACACTATGCATATTTAGAAAATCTAGGTCAAACAATAAGCGTACTTAATAATTTTATAGGAAGTGAGGAATAGTATGAGTCCAAAAATATTATTTTTATTAACACTATTAACATATATATATTACCTAACATACAAATCAAGAAAAGCTTTGCATATGTTACAACAAAACTGGTATAACGATGGTAATAGATACCTAAAATGGGTAAAAACTAATGCTAAAAAAGTATTTATAACTTTCGATATGGCATTTATATTATTTTATTTTTTAAAGTTCACAAGTACAAAAACAACACTAATTATATTTGCAGTATTCTATATGATAGTTTACTTCTTATATAAAAGTAATGCAGAAAAAGAACAATCTAAAAAGCCACTAGTAGTAACTCCAAGAATTAAAAGACTATATACTACTATGTTTATATTGTTAATAATTTGTTTAATTCCAATGATTATAAACTTTAGTGTTGATAACTTGTTTATATATTACTTAATTATAGGACTTTTCTCATATATAAATACAATTGTTATATGGTTATGTAATATCATAAATAAACCAGTAGAAAAGATGGTATATCTTCATTATAAAAGACAAGCTGAGTCAAAACTTTATAGTATGACTTCACTTAAGAAAATAGGTGTAACAGGAAGCTATGGAAAAACAAGTACAAAGAATGCATTAAATGATATATTAAATGTAAAATATAATTCATTTGCTACACCAAAAAGTTTCAATACTATGTATGGTCTAATAAATGCAATAAATAACTATATGGATAAATTTAGTGAAACTTTCGTAGCAGAAATGGGAGCATTCTATAGAGGAGAAATAAAAGAAAAAGCAAACTTTATAAAACCTAAATATGGAATTTTAACTACTATCGGAACAGCTCACCTAGAAAGTTTTGGTAGTCAAGAAAATATTCAAAAAGCAAAATTTGAATTAATAGATTCGCTTCCAGATGATGGAGTAGCAGTTTTAAATATGGATGATCCATATCAAACAAGTTACAAAATAAAAAGTAAATGCAAAGTAGTATGGGTATCAACTAAAAACAAAGATGCTGATGTTTATGCTACTGACATTAAACTATCTAACAAAGGAACAACATTTACTTGTATATTTAAAAATACTAAAGAAAAACATACATTCGAAACTAAACTACTAGGAAGTGCTAACGTATATAATGTTCTACAAGCAATAGCTATGTCATATGAACTAGGTCTTACTCTTGAACAAATTGCTATCGGAGTAAAAAGAATAGCTACTATAGAACATAGATTAGAACTTAAGAGATATACAGAAAATATTTATATTATAGATGATGCATACAATTCAAACCCAGTTGGTTCTAAAATGGCAGTAGATGTTCTTAAAATGATGAAAGGTAAAAGAATAATCGTAACACCAGGTATGATAGAACTAGGAGATGAACAATATAGTTCAAACTTTGAATTTGGAAGACAAATAGCTGGATGCGCAGATGAAGTAATACTAGTTGGAGAAGAACAAACTAAACCAATACAAGATGGACTAAAGAAAGAAAAATATCCAGATAAACAAATACATATTCTTAATGACGTAAAAGAAGCATTCCCATTAATGAGAAAACTTAGTGATAAAGAAACATATGTATTATTAGAAAATGATTTACCTGATATATTTAATGAATAGGAGTAGATAATATGAAAATTAAAGTAGGAGTTATTTTTGGTGGAGAAACAGTTGAACATGAAGTAAGTATCATTTCAGCTATCCAAGCAATGAATAATTTAGATGAAGAAAAATATGAAATAATACCAATATACATTTCAAAAGATAGAATTTGGTATACAGGACACGTACTAAGAGAAATAGATTTCTATAAGAATTTTGAAGATGAAAAAAAATATGCTAAAGAAGTAACACTTTGTAAAAAAGGGAAAAACTTCTTCTTACAAAAAACAAATGGATTATTTAGAAAAGATATAACTGATATAGATATTATATTACCAGTAGTTCATGGTAATAATGTAGAAGATGGAACTTTAGCGGGTCTTCTTGATTCTATAGGTATTCCTTATGTTGGTTCTCATGTACTTGGTTCAGCTTTAGGACAAGATAAAGTAGTTATGAAGCAAGTAATGTCTTCAGTAGGTATTCCAGTTGTAGACTACACTTGGTTTTATGATAATGAATATTTAGAAGATAAAGATGAAATATTAGATAAAATTAAAAAGTTAGGTTATCCAGTAGTAGTAAAACCTGCAACTTTGGGTAGTAGTGTAGGCATAACTTTAGTACACGATTCTAAAAAAATAGAAGATGCTATAGATGAAGCAATTAACTATGATACAAAAGTAGTAATAGAAAAAGCAGTAGAAAACTTAATAGAAGTAAATGCAAGTGTACTAGGAAACTATGAATATCAAAGAGTAAGTCCACTAGAAGAAGTAATGGGACTTGATGAAATATTAAGTTATGCTGATAAATATTTAGGAAATTCAAAAACTAAAGGAGTTAAAAACACTGGTTCAAAGGGCATGGCATCAACTAATAGAATAGTACCTGCTAGAATATCAGATGATCTTACTAAAGATATTCAAGAAACAGCAAAAAAAGTATTTAAGACTCTTAACCTAAGTGGAGTATGTAGAATAGACTTCTTAATAGATAAAAAAGCAAATAAATTCTATGTAAACGAACCAAATACATGCCCAGGTAGTTTATCATTCTATCTATGGAAAGAAGCAAATCTAAAATATAAAGAACTACTTGATGAAATGATAAGTATTGCTATAAAAGAATATAAAAATAAATCTAAAAAAGTAAAATCATTTAAAACTAATATTCTAGAAGGATTTAATGGTTCTAAAGGAGTAAAAGGAATTAAAGGATTAAAGAATTAAAAAAATAGAGAATTTTCTCTATTTTTACTTGTTATAAATCATCTTAACTTTACCATGTTTATTTGAATCACTTAGTAAATTATGACTCTCAAGTTGTCTTTTAACTTGTTTAGAAACACCTTTATTTCCATCAATTAACTTAACTTTAGGAAATATCTCTTTGATATTCTTTTTAACATGAGGATAGTGCGTACAACCAAGTACTATTGAATCTATATTTTCATAGGTATATTTATCAAGTAATTTATGTAATACTTTGTTAATTCTATCTTTATTACCACTCTCTATTGCATCAGCTAAACCTTTACATGGAAGAAGAGTAATTTTTTGATCATTTCTTTTATTTAACTTAACAAGTTCATGAGTTCTCTCTGACTTAATAGTACCAGGAGTAGCCATAACTAAAGTATTTTTATAATTCTTATCACATGCAACTTTAATAGCAGGCTCAGTACCTACAAATAACATATCAGGATACATCTTTCTAAGTCTATTAATACATCTAGTAGTTGCAGTATTGCAAGCAATAACTATTATCTTGACTTCCTTTTCTATTAGAAAGTCTACTATACCAGTGACAATACCCATTAACTCTTCATCACTTTTTTCGCCATAAGGATTATTTTTAGAATCAGCATAATATATATAATTTTCATTAGGTAAAAGTTTTCTTAACTCTTTTAATACAGTAAGACCACCAATACCAGAATCAAACATACCAATTTTATTATTATTCATATACATCCCTTCGTAAACATTATATCATATTTATATACAATTATTTAATTTATGATATAATTAAAACGTATAGTTATTGTTAATAAGGAGAGATTATGGAAGGTTTAATAAACGGAATTATAGACTCTTTTGGAGGAGTATTAGCACTTAAATATGGTAAAGAATTAATAGTATTTATTATTTCATTATTACCACTTTTAGAATTAAGAGGTGGCTTAATAGCAGCAACACTTCTGGGAGTAAAACCAGTAGTTGGATATATAGTTTCAATAATAGGCAATACTTTACCAGTACCATTCATACTACTATTTATATCTAAAATAATGGATTGGATGGAAAGATCAAAAGTAGGATTCCTAGAAAAAGTTTCTAAATGGTTAAGAAATAAAGCTCATAAGAATAGAAAAGAAATAGATAAATATGGATACTTAGGCTTGCTTCTATTTGTAGGAATACCACTTCCAGGAACAGGAGCATGGACTGGATGCTTAGTGGCAAGTGTATTTGATATGGATAGAAAAAAATCATTCTTCGCAGTAATGGGAGGAATAATAATGGCAAGTATCATAATGATGTTATTATCTTATGGACTTTTAGGAGGAATAATTAACTAATTATTCTTTTTTTATTTACAAAAAAAGTGTAAAAAATAAAAATTAAATTTAATAATATCAAAAAGTATTTTATAATCATAGTAGGAGTATAGCTATGTATGAAGTGTTAATAGTAATTTCAATATTACCAGTAGTATTGATTAATAATTATATTTATAACAAAGATAAAGAAAAAGAACCAAAAAAATTACTAAAGAAATTAACTATTGGTGGAGTCTTATCTTGTTTTGGAGTGTTTGCTATATCTGCATTTCTGCCGCTCATATCACCTATATTTGGAGTAGAAGATACAAGTACTCTTAGTAATTTTGAACTAGCAATAAATGTATTTATAGGAGTAGCATTAGTCGAAGAATTTTGTAAATTAGTATTTGTATACTGGTTTTCATATAACCAAAGAGAATTTGATTATATATATGACATGGTAGTTTATGCTGTTTATGTCTCACTTGGCTTTGCATTATTTGAAAATATATTATATGTTATTTCAGGTGGATTAGGTACTGGTATAATAAGAGCATTTACTGCTGTGCCTATGCATGCAAGTATGGGTGTGTTAATGGGACATTTTTTAGGAGAAGCAAAGTATAATGAATTAAATAATAAAAGTGGTCTTTGTTATAAACTTCTAGCATTGCTAGTACCAACACTAGTTCATGGAGCATATGATTACTCAGCATTCCAAGGAAGTTGGCCACTATTAATAATGATACTAGTAGTCTTTGCAATAACTGCTATAGTAATAGTAAATCATAAAAGCAAAAACGATGTTAAAATACAAAGAAAAAACGCCTACTGTACAGTTTGTGGTACAAAAGTAATAGGCGATTATTGTACAAAGTGTGGAAGTAAAACAGAATAACTATTTTAACTTATCAAATATATTTTTAAATTCATCATTAATTACTAGAGATGCAATACTATCATAAGAAGTAGCATCTCTATTTATTATGACTAAATTTTTACCATTAAATAGTCTTACCAAACTACTAGCAGGTTCAACAGTTAATGATGTACCAGCTACTATTAAAGTATCACATTTACTGATAGCTTCAATTGAACGATTAAGAACATACTCATCAAGCATCTCGCCATATAACACTACATCAGGTTTAATAGTACCACCACACTCACATACGGGAACATCTTTAGAATTAAATACATACTCTGCGTCATAAAATTTATGACACATAATACAATGATTCTTATATATAGTTCCATGTAACTCAAGTACATTAGTACTTCCAGCTTTAGTATGTAATCCATCTATATTTTGAGTAACTATAGCTTTAAGTTTACCCATCTTTTCAAGTTTAACCATATATTTATGTATTACATTGGGTTCAACATTTAAACAATTTAATTTATCTCTATAAAATTTATAAAATTCACTAGTATTCATATAGAAAAATCCACTACTTAGTATCATCTCAGGTGGAAACTTATAATTCATATTGTATAGTCCATCTTTACTTCTAAAATCTTTAATACCACTTAAAGTAGACACACCAGCACCACTAAAAAATACTATATTATTAGATTCATCTATTATCTTTTGTAATTTATTTATCTTTTCGTTCATTATCATTCTCCAACATATTTAATAAGTTAATTTTAAAAATATCTCTATCACGATATTCTTTAGAAATCATTACTCCTTTATAAGTAGTTATTTCATTTTTATAGCCTTCCAATAAAATATTTTCTGGTTCTATTGTTTCAAAAATAATATTTTTTTCATCCATGTTAACACCATATATTAATTTTAAATCTCTATATACTTTAGAAAATATAGAATCAGTAGGCAACACTAATTCATATGTAAAAATATTATTATCTTCTTTAACTAATTCACCAACATAATTTCCATTTTCAATACTAGGATAATATTCAAATACAAGTTTTTTATAGGCTAACATATTATATTTTTTAATATTTCTTTCTAATCTTCGATATTTCTTTTCATCGGAATATGTAATGGTGAAACCATTTTTAGTTTTTTTTCCCATATCTCCATTTTGCATATCACCATTTTTATCAAGAATTCTATCCATTACATCATTTAAATTTTTAACTTGATTTGATAACTCATTCATTTTTATATCTAACGTAGTATCATCTATATCTTTTCCTTCATTGTTATCTTTTGATTTATTAAGTAAGTCAATTTTAAACAAATCTTTTTCGGGAACTTTTTTAGAAACCATAGCTTTTTTATAAAATGCTAACTCTGATTCAGAACATTCTAATAAAGCATCTTCAGGTTCTATTGTTTTTTAACAAACAATTTTATTATTTGGACAAACGCTATATATTAATTTGCAATCACCATAGATTTCAGAAAATAAAGGATCAGTAGGAAACATTAATTCATACTCTAAAAGATACTCTCCCTTTTTAGAAATTTGTTTACCAATAAAATTTCCACTTTCAATACTAGGATAATATTCAGACTTAAGTTTTTTATATGCTAACATATTACACTTTTTTAAACCTTGTTCTAATTTTTTAAAATTTTTATCGAACAAGTAAATTATATGATAATGTTTTGTATAAGTTAATTCTTCTTCTAATGTTTTAGATTTATTTTGTATATCGTTGTTATAAACTTTTTTATTTTCTTCTTTATATTTCGAAAGTTCTTTTTCTAGTTTATTAACTTTCTCTTCTAAAATATCATTTTTATTCTTAAGTTCTAATATAGTATCGTAAGTATTATTTTCATCATTATGAGTCGAAATGTCATCTTTGTCTTTAACTTTATCTTTTTTAATAAAAAGTAAATAAATAATAACGATAAATACTAATGTAACAAAAATGTAAGATAATATATCCATAATTATTCATTACCTTTCTTACTTTTTCTTAATATTTCATCTCTCTTAGAATAAACACATCCACAATAATCTTGTCGGTAAAGCCCATATTTATGAGAAAGTTCTATAGAATGCTTATAACCATTTTCTTTTTTAAAGTCTGAATGTAACCACTTAACACCATATTTCTTTTCCATATCGTCCCCAATCTCATTAATAAGTTCAGCATTCTTATATGGACTAACTGATAAAGTCGTACAAAAGTAATCATAGTTATTCTCTTTAGCAACTTTAGCAGTCTTTTCAATTCTAAGATTAAAACATATAGTACATCTCTCTCCCTTTTCAGGACACATCTCATACCCTTTAACAAGTTCATTATACTTTTCATTATCATAGTCACAATCAATAAAATCTAGTTTATTAGGACTTTCTAACATACTAAGTAATTTAATCTGTTCATTTTTGCGTTTTAAATATTCATCTTTAGGAGCAATATTAGGATTATAATAAAGAACAGTTATATCAAAATAAGGAGCTAAATATGTTATTACATGAGAACTACAAGGAGCACAACAACTATGAAGTAATAAACTTTTATGACTCTCACTAATATTTTTTAACTCATCTTTACATTTATTTTCTAAAATCTTGCTCATAAAATCACCTGGCTATATTTTACCACAAAAAAATATGTTATTATATAAATAGGATGTGATTATATGAAATATTATAAATATAAAATGGATATAGGAGTAGGTAATGCTTTATGTATACTTGTGGCAATACCTTTATTCATAGTTTATATCTTAATATTTCCTAATTTTTATGAAAGTATAACATTCTCAAAAATGCCAATTCTACTATTATGGTTTATACTTCATGAAATGATACATTTCCTTGGATACTTAATTAATAAAGAAGTTAATATAAAAAACTTATACTTGGGAGTATGCCTTGAAAAAGGAATATTCTATTGTCAATGTAGTCAAAAAATACACAAAAAAACAATATTAATTTCTTTAATGTCACCATTTACAGTAATAGGTGTAATAACATTTATAATAGCTATAATATTTAACTTACCATTATTAGGATTCTTATCAATACTTAATATGACAGGAGCAATCTTTGATTTAATAATGACATATCAAATAAGTAGAATGCCTAAAGATGTTATGTTTGCTGAATTTGATGATCCTGATGCATACTACTTAATATCTAAAAAAGATTTAACTAAATATAAAACAATAGGACTTAAAATAGTAGAAACAGGAGAATATGATAGTAAGAAAATAAAATCTAAAGATAGAAAAAGAATTGAAATAACTAAAAAATCATATATATACTTAATTATATTTATATTAATATGTTTATTAACAGATTATCTTTTGAACTTAGTCTAAAACATGTTATAATATCGTTGGTGAAAAAATATGGAATTTAAAGCATTAATTATAACATTATTATCAGGTATATCATTTTTAATAGGATATTTAATTACTAAATTTATAAAAGATGAAAAGAAACTAGTAACTTTCTCAGTAGGTTTTTCTTTCACTATTATATTAGGTTTAGTATTTTTTGACTTGTTACCAGAATGTCTAGAATTATTAGAAAATAAAACATTAATTATTCTTTGTATAGTAGTAGGTATAGCTGTATTAAAACTGCTTGATATATTTATTCCAAATCATGAACATGGAACTAATAAAAAAAATCATATGGAACATATAGGTTTAATATCAGCACTTGCTTTATTCTTACATAACATTATTGAAGGAACAGCAATCTATACGACATCTATTAATAATTTAAGTTTAGGATTCTTTACAGCATTAGGAGTATCATTTCATAATATTCCTTTAGGTATACAAATATCCTCATTAGTTAGAAATAAAAAAGAAAAAATATTCTTACTTAGTAGTTTAGTATTTTCAAGTGTAATAGGTATCATCTTAATAAAACTATTTAATATTACACTTAATAATACAGTAACAGGTGTACTTATTTCATTAACTTTAGGTATGCTTATATATATTTCTATATTTGAACTACTTTGTGAAGTAAAAGAAAATATCAAAAAAAGAGAATTACAAATAGGAATAGTATTAGGAATAATAGTTATTTTAATAGGACATTTTATACATTAGTAGGAGTAGTATGAAGAAGTTAAAAATATTATTTGAAGATAAAAATATATTAATAGTTTATAAAGATGGCAATATACCAACTATTAATAGTGAAAAATATAGTAAGAGTTTATATAATGAAGTTTATGATTACTTACATAAAAAGAATCAAAGAGTTTTTGTAGTACATAGACTTGATAAAGATACTAGTGGACTAGTAATGTTTGCTAAAAACGAAAAAGTAAAAGAGATTTTACAAGATAACTGGGAGAATGTAAAACGTAAATATATTGCTTTAGTACACGGAATCATTTCTGAAAGTGGTGTCATAAAATCATATTTAAAAGAAACAAAAACACTTCTTACTTATAGTACTAATGACAAAAGTGGAAAATACGCAGAAACTCACTATAAAAGATTAAAACATAATAAACAATATTCACTAATTGAAATAGATATTAAAACAGGAAGAAAGAACCAAATAAGAGTTCATATGGCGGATAATAAAACACCAATATTAGGTGATAAAAAATATGGTAAAAAAGACGGTTATAGAAAAATGATGTTACTTGCAACAGAATTAGAATTTAATCATCCAATTACTAAAGAACATATACATATTAAATTAGATATACCAAACGAGTATAAAAAAGTAGTAGAAAATGAATAACAAAAAAGTATATATAGTTTTAACTCAAACGTATACAACACTTGCTAGAATAATAAAAAGTATTACAAAAGATAAATACAGTCATGCATCTCTATCACTAGATCCTAAATGTGATAAAATGTATTCTTTTGGAAGAAAATATATATACTTTCCATTCTATGGGATATTTTTAAAAGAAGATTTAAGAAAAGGATTATTTAGTAGAAATAAAAATGCACTAGTAGCTATCTATGAAATAAATGTAACAGACTATCAATATAATAAAATAAAAGAAAAAAATAAAAGAAATATATCTAGATAATAAAGGATATAATATAACAGGATTACTACTAGCTCACTTTAGAATAAAACTTCATAGAAAGAAATACTATTGTTCAGAATTTGTATATGAAGTTCTATCAAATAATAAAGTAAAAGTACTAGATAATACAAAAACTTTATTTAAACCTGAAGAGTTAATAGAAAATAAAAATTATAATAAGATATTTGAAGGTAAAATTAAAGATTATATAGCAATTTGTTAAAATTGCTATATTTTTATATATAAAAAAGCCAAATCATATATAAAAAAGAGTCATATAACTATGGCTCTAATACACTTGGTAAAGTAGTTTTATTACTTTCAGTAGTCTTTTCTTGGCTTTTTTGAACACTTTGAACAACTTTAGTTGGTTGTGTTCCTTTTATAAATAAATGAGTTTGAATTTTAGAAGATGGAGTAGAAGCACTAGGAAGTTTGGGAGGATTAGTTCCAACTACAACTTTAGATGCAACTATTCCGCTAGGTCTTTCAAACTTAGAATTCTCTTCCATGATATTATTAACTATCTCCGCTTGTATTTTATTTCTCTCGCTCCATGCATGATTAGAAGTATTGTATGTTTTCTTAGTTAATTTATCATATCCATACCAAATAGCTACACTATAGTCAGGACTAAATGTTGCAGTCCATGAATCCTGAATAACTTTACTACTAAGTCCAAGCGCTTTTAATCTAGCAGAGTCATAACTACTTGTACCAGTTTTAGTAGCAACTTCAGTACCTTTAACTTTAATACGATAAGTAGTTACTTTTTGAAGCATATAACTTATCATATAAGCAGTAGTATCCTTCATAACTTTATTTTTAGGATAATCAAATATCAATACATCATCATCACTACCATTTTTATATATAATCTTATTAACACTATGAGGTAGAGTATAGTATCCACCATTACCAAAAGCAGCATAAGCAGCAGCTAATTGTACAGGACTTACACCAGTAAATCCACCAATAGAGTGTGCTTCATTAATATAATTTGAATTTTCTAAATATTCTGGAATAATACCAAGAGAAGTGACAAACTTATCAATCTTAGAATTATTTAATTTTTGAAATGCTTGAAGTGCACAAGTATTTCTAGACTTAACTAAACACTGTTCTAAAGTCATAAAACCTTTATATTTATAATCAACATTATTCATAACACCACCATTAGTATAACGAACAGGTTTATCGATAAATGGAGTATATGTCGACCAATTCTTAAATTCTATACCAGGTCCATAATCAAACAAAGGCTTAGCTGTACTACCAGGATGTCTTTTAATTTGAGTAGCATAATTCAAAGAAAGTTCACTATTTTTATTACGTCCAGCACCAACTGCTATAATCGCACCAGTATCATTATCAATAACCCCAATACCAACTTGAACCTTGTCATCTTTAAATTTATGATTATTATAAAAATTATTTATCACATCTTGCTTACTTTTAACCATAGTTGTATATATATCCATAGATACTTCATAAGGATTTTTACCAGTTTTATCAATAACTTCTTCAATAACAGTATCTATAAATCCTTGATACTTATTAACACTACTTTTTTGTTTCTTAATGATATCACCAACATAAACATTTTTAGCAGTTTCTGCTTCAGTTTCAGAAATATATCCGTGTCTTAACATTAAATTAACAACTTCATTTTTTCTTTCGTTAGTTTTATCTGGATTAACATAAGGATCATACTCACCAGGTGCTTGAAAAAGTCCTGCTATAATCGCAGCTTCAACTAGATTAATGTTACTAACATCTTTGTTAAAATATGTTTTAGCAGCCATTTGAACACCATAACTACCAGCACCTAAATATGGAGCATTAACATAAAACTCAATAATTTCTTTCTTACTATAATCTTTCTCAATCTTAAAAATAGACATATAAATATCAGTAAACTTTCTTATAATACCTTTAATACCTTCAGAATCAACAGAGGTAAAAGATAATTTAGAAAGTTGCATTGTTAGAGTAGAGGCACCACCGCCACCACGACCTAAGACTTGACTTATAGATGCTTTTAAGAATCTTGGAGCATCAAATCCATTATGTTGAAAGAATCTTGAGTCTTCAGTTGCTATAATTGCATCTACAAGTACTTGAGGAAGCCCATCATAACTAACTTTTTGTCTTTGTTCAGCTCCGAGGGAAGCTATCAAATTACCTTTAGAATCTAAAACTCTAGTGGCTTCTTTTTCAAACATTCTTTGAGCATCAAATTCTGGAGCACTCTTTACTATGTAGTAACAAAATCCAACACCAGCCACAAACACAAGAATAGCAAAGAACATAATTACTACTAAAAACCAATACCAGAATCTAAACTTCTTTTTAGGTCTATCATTTTCTTCATTTCTAACTTTTCTTTTCACAATACCTTCATCCTTCTTTTTTCTAATTTTATCTTTAAGATTTAATTTTTTCATAGTCACTCCTTAAAATAAGCATTATCTACAGCATCTAAATATTTAAGTCTAGGTGTATAACTTTCAACTATTTTATATCCTTTTTCTTCAATATAACTAAATTCTATAGATCTTCTTGTTCCCTTATCAATAAATTCTAAAATATCTTCACCCTTCATTAAGAAAAACTCATTATTCATAAATATTATCAAGAAGATTATACCACCTTGCTTAATAGCTTTCCTCATATGAAGTACTTGATGATCTTTAATATTTGATAAAGGAAATGCTGTTTTATTATGACATTCTTTAGCATCATATTCTATATATTTACCTTTATATATTCCATTATAGTCAAGTGTAGATATACTAGAATAAACTGCTTTATTTATCAGGTGAGACCTATTTGTAGGATAACTTACATTAAGTACCTTTATTGGAGTAGGCTTCTTATATATCAAACACTTATCTATACTATTATAATATGTATTAGAGTCATTAAGTATATTTTCAAGAAACATACCTCTATTTTTATACGTACTAGTATCCACCAAAATCACCAATTTAATTATACTATATTTATAAGTATTTTTCCATTAAATAAGATTTAAAATGTAAAGTGGTTTCTATTGCAAGCATTAAATCAATATGATATAATTAACTAAGTTAAAAGAAATCAAAACAAGTACAAGGGAGTATTTATGAATAAGAAGATTTTAATTATAGTTTTAATAGCTTTTGTTGCTTTTATAGGAATTATGAAAACAGATGCCAAAGTGCTAGATAGTGTGAATATTTTAGAATATAGTGGTGACTTTAATAGTCAAGGCTTTGGAGAAGGCGGAGAAGAATGTATAGAAATAGTTGGAGAAAACCTATCTAAAATAATTAGATTAAGTGTAAATATTCTTAGAATAGCAGGTGCTATTATTGCAATAATAAAAGGTATGACACTACTTATACCACCAATAATGAATGGTGATGCTAAAGCACTACAAGCTGCAGGAAAAAAATGTGTTAAACTTGGAATAGTACTGCTTATAATAGGAGTATTTCCAACAGTAATAAGATTTATAGGGCTTGTATTCAACTATGATTTAAGCTGTATATTTGATTTATAAAAGACTTTAAGTCTTTTTCTTTTTACAAAAATATGTTAAACTACATAATAGTAGGTGAGTTATGAAAGATAAAAAAATGTTATTAGGAATAGGAATAGTCTTTTTATTTCTAGCATCAACAGGTTTCTCATACGCATATTTTACATCAACTTTAGTTAATAAAGATGTAAAAGAACAAGTAGTAACAACTGGTACATTAGAATTAACTTATACTGATGGGTCGGAAGTAATTATGCAAAATGTATGGCCAGGAGCTGTTATTACAAAAACCATATATGTAAAAAATACTGGTACATTTGACACTAATTTTAATTTAATATGGCAAAAATATAAAAATGAAGTATTAAAAGATGAAATGCTAGTAGAAGCAACTTGTGAAATGTATGATTCAAATGGAGAAAGAAATCTAGGAGACTGTGATGGTTTACTTGCAACACCTGTAACTGGAAATACAATTTTAAATAATATTTCAATACCAAAAGAAAGAATATTTAAGTACACAATAAATTTTATATTTAATGAAATATCAGCAGATCAAAATTATAATCAAGGAAAATCATTTAGTGGAGTTCTTGGTATAGAAGAATCAAACGGATATGATTTTACAACAGATAGTTGGGATACAATAATGTATAATATTAGATCAGGAAATGAAAGA
>SFTR01000103.1 GCA_004560915.1 bacterium
ATTTTAGGATCTTTCTCTTTTTTCGTAGCTTCAATAGCATTATCAAACGTAATTCCCAGAATTCTAACCACATCCATATGTTCGGAAGAAGATAAAAAAGGAAAAGTATTTATATCTTTTTCGCAACTAAATCTATATTTTATTCCATTGTTAAACATTTTAGACAGTTTCGTTATTATAATACTTTTTACAAGCTCATCATGAATATGGTTTACGTCTTTAAATTTACTTAAGGCGTCTGAATCAAAATGCTCTTTAGTATATTCATCAAGTTGTTTTATTAACACTTTAGAATCTTCTTTTTGCGCACTAATTTTCAAACTATTTAAAATATTCCGATAATCATGTTTAAATCTACGGAGTCTATCTTCGTCTTTTTCCAACGAATTAGCGTATTCTTTTAACTGATTATTATTACGTTGTAATTGCGCATTTTGCTTTTTTAGATAATTTTGTTCAGCTTCATTTAGTATATTTTTACTTGTTCGTACACTGATTTTTACATTAACGATAGTATATACTCCTTGAATTATCAAAATTCCTATTAAGATAACCAAGGCCGTAGACAAAGTCTTTTCAATGCTAGCTATTATATAGGCAATAATACTTGAAATATATAGATAAATAGCAGAATTTAAGAGAATATTTTTATTCCTACCACTAATTAACTTATTAATCTTTTTAGCGTAATAACTAATAAAAATATATGATAGTAAAACTAAAAAGATGTAGATTACTGTACTAATCTCTGCACTCATATCAAATAGCTTACCAAAAAAACTAACTACTATATTGTTGCCCAAGTCAATAATTCCAATAATTAATGCGCCAGTTAAAAGCATTCTATAGTCTTTTTTTGATCGAGAGCATACTAAAATAAGAAGCCCCATTTCTATTATTGTGGCAAGAGCGTCAAAAGGAGGAAAAGCTATTAAATCTGTGACTATTTCTTCAAAAACTGTCACCAAAAAAATAAGTAAGATCAAAATCCTACTTATTTTTCCTTTTGTCTTAAATTTAATAATTTTAAAGTAGTTAACGAAGTCTACTAATGGCGATAACAATAATAGAATCACATCGAGAATAGTTGATAACATCTTTTAAAATCCAAAATATTTCTTTAAAAATTTAGTTAATGACTTTTCCTTAGATGATCCTTGCGAAAAGAAACTTACATTGGGATTAAATCCCAATACGCCTTGGAAGCTAATTAAATTTCTTTTTTTACTCATTTAGTCTCTTCCCTTCTAGATTTAAATTTTAGATTACGTTTATATGCCAAAAAGCGCAACAAAAGTTACGCTTTTTTAAATACACTAAAATTAACCAAACAAGGTAATAATTTTATTCCAACAAATAACAGAATTATAAGTATTGTGGTTATGAGTACTACCACCTTTTTTTCTAAAGCTTACAAATGGGCTTGCAGCTTGTAAGCCAAGTAATGATTGTTTTTCATCATTTTGCATATTTATTCACCTCCTTCAAATAGAGAAAAGTTAGTGCTATGAACAAGTGGTATCCACTTTCCCCAATTATTCTCTTTAATTCCCTGAAAGACAGTTAGCATCCCTATTGCACCAGATGCTAAGTCCATTGAATTCTTTAATCCATATGGTCCCGGAACTAAGATTTGATCTTCTTCTATATCAAGATAGTTGTTTATTAAGTCTATTTTTTTAGCAAGGTAATTTGGATAGCCATAATTTTTGGCTGCAAGATCCACTAGCATTAATCCACCAAAACCATCAAATAGACCATTCATGTAAGTTAAATTAACATCTAAAGTCTCTATTAATTTATTAATAAGTGGCCTAATTTCATTCGAAACAATCTCATCATACATAAATTCTAATAATACTAGGGCCAGGCCAGCAGTGCCACTATTAAGATATGGAAAATATGATTCTCTACCTAAAGCAGTTCCGGCTAAATATACCCCATCATTAAAGCTGAGATGTACTGCAACAAAATTATTAATTTCTTGCTTTACAATTTTAATTAAGTTTGAATCATTAAAATATATTCCTACTTTTTCTAAAAATAATAGTAGGCCTAACTTTCCATCCAATATTCCTAGAGTTTGACAAGCCTTATAATGACTTGTTACAATGCTTGCAATTTTTTGAACTTCTACCTTTTGCTCTTCTTGTTTATTAGCTTGATACAAAGCTAGTTTAGCTAATCCAATTCCAGCTAATCCACTTTTTAAAGACATATCGTGTATTTTAGTTGCATCAATATTGTTAATTATTTGTTCACCAATTTTTTTATCAAACCAGTTATAAATAAGTGAACCAATTCCCGCTGCTCCAGTAAACAAACCATTATCTTTACTACCTATTTGGACAAGTTGATCTTTACTATTTAAATATAAATTAGTATATAAACGAAAAATTGGCTCTGTTTTTTCTTGTTCAACTAACCCGAGCCCCATCAAGCCGTTTAATACATTAATCTTTCCAGTCGAAGACAGAAATTGTTCAATATCTCCGTTAATAGTCGATTGTGTATCGTCTATATTACTTACTATCCCCCGCTTTAGCTTCGTTATATTTTCATCCAAAGTTCCTAGCATAACAGGATTAGTAGGAACATTGTCATTTTTATGATTAATATGTCCTCTTTTAAAACATTCTAATTTAAATTCTTGGAGGAATTTTTTTACTTCTTCTCGATACTTCATCCAATTTAGATCTCTATATTTCTCGTTATATGTACTCAAGGAATCAATATCAATCAAGGGCTCTAAAGCATATCTAATAGTTTTATATGTTGCCAGCCAATCTGCTTGTTCATACGTACTAATAACCATATTTGAATCTACAAATCCTACCGTCTTTAGACCAGGATCATACTGAGCCATAAGTTCATTAGCTTGTTCTAAATCTATTAAAAGAACTTGATTTTTACTTTCATTTATCAGAATATTGTCTGCCTGTAAATCTCCTACTGCTACTCCTCGTTCATGAACATCATCTACGGCAGTCACTAAGTTTTTAGCTATAGTTTTAATCTTTTCTACACAGTATGCTTCATCACCATGAACAGGGAATTTATTGCCTATATAATCTCCCAAATTTTCTAACGGTAAATAATCTTCAACTAAATAATTGTGTATCCATACTTGAAAATAATCTTTAATATTTACAACATATGGAGAATCTTTCAACTTGTTTAAAAAGGTAGCTTCATGCTTAATTCTTGAAAAACCATCTTGGAGATGAGAATCTATTCCAGCATTTTTTCTTCCTTCTTTGATAACATATTTTCGTTCTCCACACTGTCCTAAATATACCCCACCTGCATTACTAAAATGCAGAGCACTAGAAATATTGTAGCTATCTAATTTATCTTTATTAACTATTTTATTCGATTTATCTTTTGTAGCTTTTTCAAACGGATCTTCAACAAAATCTGGTTTCTTATAAAATGGTAATCTTTCATCAGGAATTAGATTTCCTTGCTGATCCCTAATACATAATTCCCCATTATTATTTTTAATTTCTTTAAAACCACCATAACGATAATAAATATTTGTTTCTTGATATCTTTTATCTGACAGAATATATGGACTGAGGATAGATAGTTATAAATTTTCCTGCAGAAACTCTATCTGCCGATTTAGAATTTTTTATTAACCATTCCTCATAGCTATTAGTTACTTTAAAACAAATATTATTTGCAAATAAATAATCACAAGCAGTATTAATCATCAATTGTAACTCTGCTTTATCATAGCCTGCCGACAAATGTATTTTCCAACCTTGAGTTGGTAATTTTACGCTAAGTTTTCTTAAAAAAGTCCAATGTTTATCTTTATATATTTTCCATTCCTTAGATGGTGGAGTAATATTAAAATTATCCACGGTATTGGATGGATCAATAAAGAAATTATCTTTATCATTTAAAAATGGTAAATAATCTTGAATTGTATACTTCATAATTACTCTTTAGATATAAACTGATCATTCACAAACGTTTTATATTTTTCAACTTTTCTTAGAAGCTCTTCATGCGTCCCTGCTCCTAAGATTTGATGATTATCAAGAAAATAAATCTTATCTGCATTTACAATTGTAGAGAGCCTATGAGCTATTACTATTAATGTCTTTTTTGATGATAATTCATCTATTGAACTTAAAATTTCCGATTCAGATTCAGGATCTAAATTTGATGTAGCTTCATCAAAAATAATAAACGGTGTATCTCTCAAATATGCTCTAGCAATTTGAATTTTTTGTCGTTGACCACCTGATAACTTTCCACCGTTTTCACCTACGTCAAAATCTAATTTTCCAGGAAACTTATCTATGTCTTTACTCATAGAAGCAACTTTCAGCGCTTGATTTAATTCTTCTTCACTTGGCTTATCGATTAATCCAAAAGTTAAATTATCTCTTATACTTCCTGAAAATATACTATTTTCTTGAGTAACTACACTAAACAAACTACGCCAACTAGCTAAGGAATAATCTTTACTATTTCTTCCATTTAAAAATACCAGTCCATCATATTTTTCTTGGAGTCTAGTTAAAATACTAATTAGCGTCGTTTTTCCAGCTCCTGAAGGTCCAACGATAGCAATCTTTTTTAATGAATCAAAAGATACCGATACACGTTTTAATACCAGTGAGCTCTTCTTCCCATATTTAAATGAAATATTTTTCATCTCTATATATGGTTCTTTTATGCCATTGATGTCTTTTCCAGTTACTTTTTCCTCTGTAGTATTCATTATTCGGCTAATTACCTTAGATGCACCTTTAGCTTCGGAATAACTAACATAAAAATTGGCTAACGTATTTATTGGAGTAATAATTTCAAATATGTACATCATAAATGATGCTAAAATTCCCATTGAAAGCGTATGTTGTGATACTCTAGTACTTCCATAAAGTACAATTATTAAGAAAGCCAAAAGTGTAAACATTGTCTGAATTGGGCCAGTTATGCTAAAAATTTTATCTATTTTTTTTGATAATCCATAAATGTTATTATTTATCTTTTTAAACTTATGTTTTACTTCTTTTTGAGCATTATATAGCTTGATAATTTGAATATTTTGAATATTTTCAGTTATTACCTGCGATAATTTACTCAGATAGTCCTGAATCAAGAATGAATAACCTTCATTTATTTTTCCTAAAGGATAAGCAATAATCGCTACTATAGTAAAAGAAAGAACAATTACTAATGTTAACTTTAAATCCAAATATAATAGAATACCAGATCGGAA
>SFTR01000104.1 GCA_004560915.1 bacterium
ATTAGAATCATCTACTACTAAGATTGCTTCTTCTTTAGTGCCACCTACCATATCACTAATAACATTATCATCTACTTGACGACCTAAATACTTCTTAGATAAATTAATCATTCTACGTGCTTCATCTAATAAAGTTTTATAATTATCATATACATACATTAAATCATTAGCTTTACTCTTTAATTCAAATTGATATGCAAGATCTGCTAAATTAACAAATCCTAAATATCTTGCATCACTCTTTAATGAATGTACTTCTATAGCATAATTAGGCATATTACCAGTTTCTCTATATTTTTTAAGATTTGCTAGTTTTTGTTCTACCATATCTAAGAAGTCAGACATAGTAGCATCATACATATCCATATCTCCAAATAATTCTAAAGCTTTTTCTACATTTACCCCATTACTAGTTAATAAATTTACATCTCTCATATTCGTCTCCTACCTAACTAAATTTATTATATCATAATTTATTATTTCTTCAAATATTTTTTAATAACTCTATTAAGTTCTTCTTTAACCATTGGTTTGCTTAAATAATCATTAAATCCTTTACCAAGATATTCTTCTCTCATACCAGTTATAGCATTCGCAGTAAGTGCACATACTGGTATATTAAAGTTATCTATCTCTTTAAGTTTAACAAGTGTCTCACTACCACTCATCTTAGGCATCATATCATCAAGTAAGATTAAATCATATTTTTCACCATTCGCTATTTTAGTAATACATTCACTACCACTACTAGCAAAATCAATATCACACTTATATGCTTTTAGTAAACGTTCTGCTACTTTAAGATTTAATTGATTATCATCTACTACTAGAACTCTTTTACCGCTAGCATTTATAACTTCATCACTTGGTTTATCTTCATACTTCTCTGCTTCAATTAATTTTTCTAATTCACTACCTGTTACTATTTTTTGATCTATTGATAGTGTGAATATACTACCTTTACCATATATACTTTGTACAGCAACATTTCCACCCATCATTTCAACTAATCTTTTAGTTATCGCAAGACCAAGTCTATTTCCTTCAGTAGTAGTTTCTTTTTCAACACCAAGTCTTTCAAATTTAGTAAATAATTTTTCTATATTTTCTTTCTTAATTCCTATACCAGAATCTTCTACACTTATAATTAAACGAATAATGTCATTTTTAACAACACTTCTTACTCTAAATTCAACAAAGCCTTCTTTAGTATATTTAACAGAGTTTGTAAGTAAATTAAGTATTACTTGTTTAACTCTCATACCATCACCATATAAATATTTAGGAATGCTCTCATCATAACTATATTTAAATTCTAATGGTTTATCCCCTATTCTAGCTTTAGTAAGTAACACAAGTTCATCAAACATTTTATAAAAGTTATAGTTTGTATCTATTATTTCAAGTTTATTGGCTTCAATCTTAGATATATCAAGAATACCATTTACTAAATCTAGTAACGAATCACTTGCCATAATAATATTTTTAACATCCCCCTTAGCTTCATCACTAACACCAGGATTTTCAAGTAAACTACTACTAAAACCACATATAGCATTCAAAGGCGTTCTAATCTCATGACTCATACTACTTAAGAAATCACTCTTAGCTTGATTAGCTTTAACAGCAGCATCCTTAGCTTGATTTAATTGCTCAATCATTTTAACATCAGGGTTTTCAATAGTGAAATACATAATAAATATAATTAAACTTATCGAAAAATTAATTAAATATAAATCAGGAAACAAACTTTGTATAACAGGAATTAATATAGTTAAAATTGACATTATAAAAAAAGGAATATATTTCTTATAATTAACATTTTTTATATTTCTTATAAAAAAATATAAAGATAGAAAATAACAAATACCAACTAGAAAGTATGAATAAGTAACAGAAGGTCCTAAAGGATACACATTATTCTTACCATTAACAAAATAAATATTTAAAATATATATAATTAAAGAATTAACCAAAAAAATAAGTGAAACTATATTACTTTTACTTTTGATTTTTTTTAAATCATAATCTAACGGTTCTTTTCTCGATATAATATATATATATGTTGTAAACTCAAGTTCCCAAGCAAAAAAACATACTAATACACTTTTAGAAATAAATTTATAAAAAAATGTATTCATGTCAAAATTTAATTTAAGTAAAGTAAAACCAGTAATATCAAAAATTAAAGAAAACAACGTCGTAAGAAGTAAAAAAGTATATATTTTAGTTTCATAATTTTCAACACGTTTTTTAGAAAAATAGTATATTGAAATAATAAATATAAAAATCAAACTTGAGATAGTAAAAAATATTCCCATAATACACACCTCTATTATCTAAGATAATAATAACATAATTAACAATTTATATAAAGAAAAAAGTGTAAAAAATTACACTTTTAAAGTTAACCTCTTTGCTTTTTCATCATCACTTTGTTGTAAAGGCTTTGGATCTAACTTACCATTATCGGTTCTAGGTAAAGGCTCACAATGATACTCATAATAACGAGCTAGAGAACTTTCACCTAATGATGAGCAAATAAGTTTTTTTATTTTTGCTTCAAGAGCATTCACATCGACGCCATCTTTAATATATATATGATATTTAGGAACAAATTGCAAATTAGAATCCTTAATCTTAGTAATTAGAATTTCTTCAACTTCAGGTAACTTACCAACCATGTTCTCAATTTCTTGTGGATAGACATTATCAATTCCGCACACAAACTGTCTTTTTAGTCTATCAACATAAATTAACTCGCCATTAGCATTTTGTACAACTATATCTCCTGTATTAAAGTATCCTCCAAGCATAACCTCTTCGGTTGCCTTTGGATTATTGTGATACCCTTTCATCATAGAAGGACCTTTTAACAGCAAAAGTCCTTTTTCTCCTATTTTAACATCTTCAAATGTTATTGGATCAACTATTCGCATTTCTAAACCCGGAATTAAATTTCCAATTGTTCCATCAGTATTATTTTTTCCTTTTTTTAGAGATACAGTACCCCAAAATTCCGTCATACCCAAGCCATTCCAAATACCATACTGACAGCCATAATGTTCTAGTATAGTTTTAGCAACTTGCTCAGTATCATTATATAATTTTTCACCGCCTGAACAAAAACATTTTAAGTTTGAAAAATCAAACTCTTTTGAGGAAGTTTTATCCAAAGCATCTTTGATTAATTCAATGTAACTATCAAAATCTATTTTTTCAGATTCAATAGGCAAATTCAATTTACTTAATATATAATCATTTAAATACTTTATATGAATTGGTCCACAATAAACCGCAGAAGGTTGTAATCTTTTTAACTCAGATACAAAATCTTTTGGAAATCCTTTTAATGTTAAAGCAGCTTCTAAATTGTTACATAAAGCGGTTTGCAATGATATATTACCAAAAGCTATATTAATTGGAATATTTACCATAAAAACTTCACCTGGATTTAATGGCGAAAATCTAGATACGGAATAAACTACAGAATTTAATCCATTTTCTTTTAAATCTACACCTTTATGGACACCAGTACTTCCACCTGTAAAT
>SFTR01000105.1 GCA_004560915.1 bacterium
AGTTGATAAAATTAAAGATGATTTTAATCTTTTAAATACTATGCCTATAGATATACAAAGAGAATATATAAATAATTATCCATTTATGATTAATTATTTATCTAAAGAAACTCTTATAGAATTACTTAAATATGATATTGATTTAATAAAGTATTTAAATATTTCCGCATTAAAAAGTAAAGGTAATTTAGACCAAGAAGTTATATATGGATTATTAGATGGTATAGAACATAAGAGTATTAATGATATAGTTAATATATTTATTAATAGAGGTGTATTGAATGCTAAAGGTAAATTATTTAGATTTGATGCTAAAAGTAATAATATGAGTTATCAATATACTAAAAGATTAATAAAGATGATACAAGGTCTTAGTATAGAACAAATAATGTTACTTATAAATATAGATGTTAATTATGTACTTCCTTATATAGTACCAGTATATAATAATGATACAGAAAGAAGTACAAAAGAACAAATAATAATAGATTGTGATTCTAGATGTTTGAATCTATTTAAAGCATATTATGGAATTGAAACATATAATAGATTCTATAAAGTAATTAATAAGATATATAGTGAATTATTAGATAATATAGAAAAGTATGATTATACTACTGATTATGAAAGTATATTTGATTTCTTTAAAGTGTTATTTAACAAAACAATAATGACTAAAAATAATCCTGAAAAGATAACATTATTTATTGGTATATCTTTACTTCATAAAGGAGAAGAAGGTAGAGCAAAAGAAACTTCTAATAAACTATTAACAGATTTATTAAGTACAGCATATGATAGAGAAGTTAAATTAAATACTGATATATATAATATTAATTCATTAGAAATATTTGATAATAGACTTTCATTTATATCAAAAGAGTTATTAGAAGATTATTCTAAATATAATTTTGTTAATATGTCTACATTATTATTCATAGTTAAAAGCAATAAAAATAGAGAATTGTTTATTAAGTATTTTGGTATATTTAAGATGATATATGGAGAAACTAAAGAATCTTTATTTAAGGCAGTAGAGAACTTTACTTATTATAAAGAAATAATTAGTGATATAGATGATATAGATTTAAATGATAAAGAACTTGATAATTTGATTGATTTGATTGCTACTTATGGAAATTATATGAATATTACTAAAGCAAGTGAATTATCTTCATATGATGTATCATTATTAAAGAAACTTATAACAGAATTATCTGCGGTTAAAGATGCTGATGTTTATAAGAATTTATTATGTAATTATTTATTTAATAAAGGTTATGATAAGAATGGAAATAGTGGATGGTTAGAATTATCTACTATAAAAGAATTATGTGATGTATTTGATAGTGATAGCCTTAATAATATTGAAGATTATGGTAAAAAAGTATTTACTACCGAAGAAGTTAATCTATTTATTATGATGAAACTTATGTTTAATGTTAGTGACTTTGATATGAATCTTCAATATATAGATAATCTTATGAGTAGTGGTTTTAATAGAAATCTAATTAGTATAATAGATTTCTTTAATAAACTTAAGAAATATAGATGTGAAATAATAAATGATCAAATAGTTACATTAGATGAAATAGAGATGTTATATATAGATAGTCCTGATATAGTTAGGAAAGAACAAAATGATGGTTTAACTATATATACAGTATATAATCAAGATTTTAAGATATTATGTTCTTATACTAATGATGGAACACACTATGCTTGTATGAATATATCTGACTTAGAAAAGAATTGTTATGGATATAATAAGTTAATTAAAACCGGGTCTCTTAGATTTACTACTTATGAAGATCATACTTTAATTAAAGTTAATAAAGATAGATTAGATAAACATACTATGTTACCTAAGTTTATAGTAGTAATTGGTGAACTTACTGATGACTTAAAAGCAATAGCTAAAAAGAATAATTATAAGATAATATATATTCAAAATAGTTAGGAGTTATTATGAATGATAAAATAAAATTAAAAATTGAGTCTTTAAAGAAAGATAAAAGTACATTTAAACAATATATTTCTAGTTTTTGTAATATAAGTAAGTCACAAGAATTATTTAAGAATAATAAAGAGTTCAAGGCTTTAAAAGATTATGTGGGTACTAAAAAAGAAGAAATATTTTATGATTAATAGGTTCTTAAAAAAGAATCTATTTTTTTGTGCTATAATTATTTTATGAAAAATAGAATAGTTAGAAATATGATTATTATACTTTCTATTACTTTGTTATTTGGAGTAATATCTCTTTCATATGCTTATTTCAGTTTAGAAGTAGAAGGCAAATCTAAAGAGATAGTTTTAACTACTGGAGACTTAAGACTTAAATATACTGATATTTCTGTTTTAAACCTAGAGAATGCTATGCCAGGAGATTCTGTAAATAAAATTTTAATAGTTGAAAATATAGGTACTGAAGATACTAGTTATAATATAGTTTGGAAAGACTTAATAAATCAAATTAACTATTTTGATTTACATTTAGATATGAAGTGTAAGAGTTATAAAAACTATGGAAAAAGTAATCAAGAAGAGTATGGTGAATGTAAGAGTTTTTATAAAGCAGTTCCTTATACCGAAACTAAGATAAAGAAAGATATTAAAAGAGATATAGAAATTGAGGTTGGAGTTACTCAAGTATATGAATTAACAATAACATTTTTAAATAGAAATTATTCACAAGATGAAAATTTAAATAGGAGTTTTAGTGGTAGAATAGAATTAGAAGATTATATTGATAACTCTCCTGAAGCAATTTATTGTAATTATGATGGTGAAATGGTTCAAGGTGCTGAGTATATAAATGGTCAATATACTTATAGATATATGCAAGAATACAATAATTCAACTTCAGGATATAATTGGACAAATATAAAGGATAATGGTTGGGGAGTAGTTTTAACAGATAAGGAGAGTACTGATCCAGTAACTAGTAAGTTATGTACATATATAAATAATATTCCAGTTGTATCTATGCTCAATATGTTTAGTGAGAGTCAGACATTTTCAATAGATTTGAGTAGTTTTAATACTAAAAATGTTACAAATATGGGTTTTATGTTTAATAAGACTCAGGTGATAACACTAGATTTAAGCAGTTTTGATACTTCTAATGTGGTTTATATGAATCATATGTTCAAGGAAACTATTATGACAGAAATAAACTTAGAAAATTTTAATACGAAAAATGTTAAATCAATTGCAGGTATGTTTCAAAAAAGTAATATCGAAAAATTAGATTTGAGTAGTTTTGATACTAGTAATGTGTCAACTGCATATTATACTTTTTGGGAAAGTAAAGCAAAGTATATTGATGTATCAAGTTTTGATACTAGTAAGTTTACAACTATGATGGGAATGTTTTGGAGTACTGTAGTTGATATGATAGATTTAAGTCATTTTAATACTAGTAATGTTACAAATATGCAGGGAACATTTTTAAGTGGGAAATTTAAATTAATTGATGTGAGTAGTTTTGATACTAG
>SFTR01000106.1 GCA_004560915.1 bacterium
ATTGGTGGAACTGTGTTTGGTGGAGGAGAAGCTAATGCTGCTAGAGAAAACGGATTAGAGTTCTAGAGGGAGGGAAATAATGGAAGAAAATAAAGAAGTTATGACTACTGAAGAAGTAAAAACTGAAAAAGTAGTTAAAGATAATAAAAACTTTAAAAATAATAAAAATAGAAAATCTAATAAAAACTTTGAACCAAAGAAAAAATTATTAGAAGAAAAAGTTATTTCTATCACTCGTGTAACTAAAGTTACTAAAGGTGGAAGACACTTTAGATTTGCTGCTACTATGGTAGTAGGTGATGGAAAAGGTTTAGTAGGAATTGGAACTGGAAAATCTATGGAAGTTCCAGAAGCTATCAAAAAAGGTATTCAAGCTGCTAATAAAAATTTAGTTAAGGTTGATATTGTAGATGGAAGAACTATTTCACATGAACAAATTGGTAAATGTGGTAGAGCTAAAGTTTTAATTAAACCTGCTAAAGAAGGTACTGGTATTATCGCTGGTGGTGCTGTTCGTGCAGTACTTGAAATTGCTGGTGTTAAAGATATCGTATCTAAATCACTAGGAGCTAACACTCAAGTAAATGTTGCTAAAGCTACTTTAGAAGCATTAAAATCACAAAGATCAAAAGAACATATCGCTGAACTTCGTGGTAAGAAAGTTGAGGAGTTATAGTATGAAATTAAATGAATTAAATAAATTACCAGAAGCAAAAAGAAGAAAAATAGTAGGTCGTGGACCTGGATCTGGTATGGGTAAAACTTCAACTCGTGGAGAAAATGGACAAAAGTCTAGAACAGGAGCAAGTATTAAACCTTGGTTCCGTGGTGGACAATCTCCATTATATCGTGTATTACCTAAAAGAGGATTTAACAACGCTAACTTTACAGTTAGATATGCTACAATCAATTTAAGTGACTTAAATAGATTTAATGATGGTGATGTTGTTACTCTTGAATTATTAAAAGAAATGGGAATTATTAAGAAAGAATTATCTGGATTAAAAGTTTTAGGTAATGGAGAATTAGAAAAGAAAATTACAATTAAGGCTAATAGATTCTCTACAAAGGCTGTTAGTAAGATTGAAAATGCTGGTGGAACTGCTGAGGTGATTTAATATGTTTGCAAATCTTAAAGGATTATTTAATCCTTCAAATAAGGATTTACGCAAAAGAATATTGTTTACCTTAATGTGTTTAGCTATATTTGCTCTTGGAACTAATATAATAATTCCTGGAGCAAAGAGCATTACTAATAACATAGGTTTCTTAGAATTATTAAGTTTAGTAAGTGGAGGAAATTTAAAAACATTTTCAATTTTCTCTTTAGGTGTTATGCCTTATATTACTGCTAGTATTATTACACAGCTTTTGCAAATGGATATTATTCCATATTTTAAGGAATTAAAAGAAAGTGGAGCAACAGGTAGACAAAAAATTAACAAAATAAATAGATATCTTGGAATGCTTTTAGCGTTTGTTCAAGCATATGTATTCTCATTAACCTTATTAAAGGGAGATGCAATGACAACTATTAAATCAACAGTTTATTTAACTGCTGGTACTGCATTTCTAATTTGGCTTGGTGATGAGATGACTAAGAAAGGTATTGGTAATGGTATGTCATTAATAATAATGGCTGGTATTGTTAACAATTTACCTTCAACATTTATTACTGCTTTTCAAAATTTAATTATTAATGGAAGTTATAATATGACTTCTGGAATAATCTTATTTGTTTTATTTATAATTGTTTATTTAGCAATTATTTTAGGTGTAGTTTATATGCAAATTGCTGAAAGAAGAATACCTATTCAATATTCGAATCGTACTAGTGGAGCTTATGCAGGAGAAAAATCATATATTCCTATTAAGCTTAATACTGCTAGTGTTGTTCCAGTAATATTTGCATCAGCAATAATTGGAATTCCTTCTGTTATTGCTAACATATTAAATAAAGAAGCATTTACAAACTTCGTAAATAATTATATTGTTTATACAAGTTATACTGGATTTATATTATATATGTTATTAATATTCGTATTTGGATATTTTTATACATTACTTGAGTTAAATCCGGATGAAATGGCAGAAAATTTAGATACTAATCGTAGTTATATTCCCGGAATAGTACCAGGAGAAGCTACTAGTAAGTATTTAAAATATGTAATAACTAGAATTTCTACTTTTGGAACTTTAGGACTTATGGTTATAGCTGCATTACCAATTATATTTACTAAGTTTTCTAATTTACCTTCTAATGTAACATTAGGTGGTACAGGATTAATCATAGTTGTAGGTGTTGCACTTGAAACTTATAAACAGTTAGAAAGTTCTATAATTTCAAGAAGTTATACTGGTTCTAGAAAAAGAAGAAGAAGTAGATAATGAAAAATATTATATTTATTGCGCCTCCAGCTGCTGGTAAGGGAACTCAAAGTGATTTACTTGTTAAGAAATATGGTTATACTCATATTTCAACTGGTGATTTACTAAGAGGTGAAATTGCTAAGCAAAGTGAGATTGGTAAAAATATAAAAGAATTAATGGATAGTGGCAATTTAATAAGTGATGAAATTGTATCTACGCTACTTAAGAATAAATTAATTAGCGTAGATGGTCCATTTATATTAGATGGATATCCAAGAGATTTAAATCAAATTGATATATTAAATAAAATATTAAAAGAGATAGATAAAAGAGTAGATATTGTAATTTACTTAGATGTACCTTATAATTATTTATTGGATAGAGTAACTGGAAGGTTATTTTGTCCTAAGTGTTCAAAGAGTTATCATAGAACAAATTTAAAACCTAAAAAGGAATGGATTTGTGATGATTGTGGTGAAGAACTTATTAGTAGATCTGATGATAATGAAGAAACATTTAAACATAGGTATCAAACTTATATTGATTGTACTAGTCCTATAATTGAATATTATAAAAATAATGGTTTACTTGAAGTTATTGATAGTACTGATATAGAAGGTACTTTTGATAGAATAGTGAAAGTGATTAAATAATGGTTAGTATTAAAACTAAAGAAGAAATAGCTTTAATTAAAGAATCTGGTCATATTACTTATTTAACACATCAATATTTAAAGTCTTTAATTAAACCTGGTATTACAACAAAATATATAGATGATGAAGCCGGAAAATTTATAAGAGAACATGGTGGAATACCAAGTTGCTTAGGTTATGAAGGCTATCCAAGAAATATCTGTGTTTCAGTAAATGATGAAGTTGTTCATGGAATTGGATCTGATAGAGTACTTAAAGAAGGTGACATTGTTACTTTAGATATTTGTACTTTGTATAAGGGATACCATTCTGATTCAGCTTGGACTTATCCAGTTGGAAAGATTTCGAGAGAAAATGAAAGATTATTGCATCATACTGAAAAAATGTTGTTTGTTGGTTTAAAGGAAGTTAAGAATGGAGCTCATTTAAACAACATTGGTGCACG
>SFTR01000107.1 GCA_004560915.1 bacterium
ACAAATAGATTTGTTAAAAAATTTTATGTAAAAATTGGTAATTTATCGTAAAAAAATAGAAGTTTTACCTTCCTTCAATATAACTTTGTTCAATTATTTTATTTATTTTTTGTTCGCTTACTGGATAAATTGTTGCTATATAACAATTTTTATTTTTTCTAAGCATTAGTTTTATTACAATACATACATTTTCGTCAAGTTTTTTATAATATTGTAACGAGTTTCTTTTTTTATTATAGTAGACGAAGTCTGGATCATTTATAATATTTTCAATATTATTTATTGTTTTATTGTAGCTATCTATGCTAGTAAATTCTAAAACATGTTTTGAGATATGTACATATAAATCCAAAGATTGAACTATTTTGATATTTTTATATTCATATAATTGATATTTTTCAATTATTTCATTTGATATTGTTCCAATTATTTTTGTTATTCTTTTCATTATTCTCCCTGATTAAAAATAAGCCCACAACATAATGTTATGGACTTTAAATATATTTAAGTAGTCTCCCAGTTCTACATGTATACTTTCGGTTCTACGAACTTACTCAAACCAAAATTGGCGTTAGTGCAAGAAGATTTTACACCCTCTAAATATATCTATAAAATATTATGCTTCTAATTATGCATGATATAACAAATTGAATATATTTATTCACATTTGTAACTATATATTACACATTTTGTTACAATATGTCAATTCTTTTTTTACGTTGCTTTTCATTCTTATGATTAACTTGTGATAATGTCTTAAATGTTAACTTGCAAAAATGTCTCAATAATATATAATACTCCACCGAGGTGGAATCATGAGAAAGGTTGAATTAAGAATGAATGAGCAAAAAAAATATGATGTTATAAAAGAATTAGTTGATCATAACGGAAATAAAAATAGAGCTAGTAAAAAGCTCGGCTTATCTAGAAGACAAATTGATCGTCTTATTATCAAATATAAGGAGAAAGGTAAAGCAGGTTTTATACATGGTAACAGAAATATTAAACCTATAAATGCTTTAGATAAATCAATCTCCGAAGATATTATACTTCTATATAAGAATAAATATCAAGACTGGAATTTTAGTCACTTTATGGAATTTTTGAAAAGCGAAGAAAACATTGATGTATCTTATAACTTTATATATAAGACATTAACTAAAGAAGGTATTCTATCACCTAAAGCTAGAAAGAAAACAAAAAAAGAATATACTAAGCAAAAGCTTATAAAAGAAAAGAAAATTAATACTGCTATGAGTAATGAAGAAATAGAAACTAGAATTGAACATGAAGTTGCCTTAGAAGATTATCATCCAAGAGGTGAAAAGCCCAAATATTTTGGTGAAATAATAGAACAAGACGGTTCAATTCATATGTGGTTTGGCGGGGTTAAAACTTGCTTGCATCTTGCAATAGATAAAGCAACCTCCACTATTGTTGGAGCGTGGTTTGATAAACAAGAAACTCTAAATGGTTATTATCATGTATTTTATCAAATACTTACTAAGTATGGTATTCCATACAAATTTCTAACTGATAATCGCACTGTATTTAACTACATGTCTTTAAATCCAGATAAAAGAACGAGTGAAAAAGACGTTTTAACTCAATATGGATATGCGTGTAAGCAGCTAGGCATTGAACTAGAAACAACATCTGTATCTCAAGCAAAGGGTTTAATAGAACGTACAAATGGTACATTTCAAGGTAGATTAGTTAATGAACTAAAACTAAATGGTATCAATACAATTGAAGAAGCAAATAAGTATTTATTAGAAGTTTTTGTACCTTACTTTAATCAAAGATTTGCAATGGATTATCATAAGTTTGAATCTGTATTTGAATCATCACCAAGCGAAGAAAAAATAAATTATACTCTTGCAGTTTTAACTCCTAGAAAAATCGATAATGGAAACTCAATAAAATATAAGAACAAATATTATCAACCATATTTAAATAACGAAATAAAATGCTTTGCTCCCAAAACAGAATGTTTAGTAATTAAAGCATACAATGAAGATTTATTAGTTACTATAGATGAACAAGTATTTGAGTTAAAAGAACTATCAAGGAATGAAAAGCTTTTGTTAAACATTAGTTAAAATGTCACCGATTTATAATATTGATAACAAACAAAGGTAAACTTTGTTTGGATAGAACATTGTAATCGATGAAATCTAAAAAGCAAGGGTATTATGAACTCACTTTGTTCGCCCTTGCTTTTAATCTTTCATCTCTTTCTCTTAAAACTTGTTCAAGTTGTTTTTGATTATCTATTCTCATTTGTTCTCTTTTAATTTGATCTTGTCTATGACCTTCTATTTGTTTAGTTTCATAAAAATTATTATAATATTTAATTCTTACTACTTTTGTTAATACGTTTTCAAATACTTTTATTTCAGTACCCTTATAAATTTGCTTAATAGAATTATCTTTATCTAATACTTGATAGTAATTATTATTCCAAGAAATCATATTGCCATTAAGGATGGTTCTTGTATCTCTAATACATAAAATGTTTGATAAATCTATATTATCTAAAGGAACAAAAGCAGTATCTTTTTCTTTAGGCTCATAAGCATATTTTTGATTAAGATAATTACAATAATAATCATTGAAAAAGATATTTAATTCATCAATAGATTTAATGTTATATCTTTTAATATCATTGGTTAATCTGTTTTGAATAGTATTATTCCATTTTTCTACTTTACCTTTAGCTTGAGGAGTATTAGCCGCGATTATATTGATACCTAAATCTTCACACATATGACCGAAGTTAGTTAAATTGCCATCTTTAGGACTAATAAGTATAGTATGTTTATCACAATAGATATTTTCAGGAATACCATATTTAGTAACTAATATTTTAAGCATATGAACATAACCCTCTAAACATTCGGTAGGCATAAACCAACCACATAATGCTTCACCAGTGGCATCATCAATAGCCAAGTGTAGTGAAGATTTCTTACCATTTTGAAACCAATCATGAGGAGTTCCATCAATCATAATAAGTATTCCTCTTTGAGGAGAAGGTTCTCTTAATGGATGAGTTTCATATTCTTTATTAAAACATTTATGTTTGATAGGTTTAATCCAAAGAAATTTTTCATATAAAGATTCATAAAAGGAATAACTTCTAACTTTAAGATTATTCTCTTTAACTACATTTTCCATTTCTGGATTCCAAATAACATCTTCATGATAAATATCTTGAAACTGTGATATACTAATAACTGGATATTTATTCTTAAAGTTCTTAATAAATTCAATTTCTTTGGGTGAAGGCGAATTATTAGAAGGTTTATTAGTTAAACCGTGAACTAATATAGAATCAATATCCTTTTTATTTAGTTCCTGCGATAATCTAATTAAATGTCTTTTAGTAAATCCGGTAAGAGAACTAATTTGAGAATAGGAATAATTATTTAAACCACTTACTTTATCTTGAATAAGTTTT
>SFTR01000108.1 GCA_004560915.1 bacterium
GTAGGCGCAGGTGGCGCAGAAGGCGCAATAGATGCCTCAAACATACTAAAACCATACCTAGCTAGAAACAAAATAAAATGTATAGGAGCAACCACAACATATGAATACAATAAAACAATTTCAAAAGACAAAGCACTTAATAGAAGATTTCAAATAATAAAAGTAAATGAACCAACAAATGAAAAAACACTAAATATTCTAAAAAATACAAAAAAATATTATGAAAAATTCCATAATGTAAAAATAAGTAACAATGATTTAAAATATATAATTGATATTGTAAGTAAAGATAAAACAAAAAAGAATCCAGATAAAAGTTTAGAACTCTTAGATTTATTATGTACTAAAACAAAATTAAACAATACTTCTATTAAAGAAGAAACTAACAAGTTATTAACAATGAAAATAGAACTCTTAAAAAATAAGAAATTCAAAGAAGCAAAATCTATAGACAAAAAATTAAATAAATTAAAAATTAATAAAGTAAAATTAGATAAAAATAGTATAAAAGATACTCTAAATATTAAAAAATACACACCATCTATAGGCTTTAAGGTATAATTTCTCATATATTTCACAATTATGTGTTACTATTATATTGGTGATTGAAATGGATTTATTATTAATATTTTTAATTATTTTAATACCTTTAATTGCTCAACTCGGTATTAAAAGTTCTTATTCAAAGTATTCAAGTATTGAAAATGATAAAGAATTAACTGGTAAAGAAGTAGCTAGAATGATTCTTGATAAAAATGGCCTTAATAATGTTGAAATATATGAAACAAGTGGAGAACTTACTGATTACTATGATCCAAGAAAAAAGAAAGTAGTTTTATCCACTAATATTTATAGAGGTAAAAGTATTAGTTCAGCAGCTGTTGCAGCCCACGAAGTAGGACATGCTATACAAGATAAAGAAGGATACTTCTTCTTAAAATTTAGAAGTTTCTTAGTACCAATAGTAAATTTCACATCTCACATATCTAGTTTATTCATAATTATAGGTTTTGCTGCATCTGCATTTGACTTTATTGATATAGGAATTATACTTCTACTTGTTGGTTTATTCTTTCAATTAATAACTCTTCCAGTTGAATTTAACGCTTCCGCTAGAGCCAAAAAACAACTAAAAGATATAGGACTTTATAGTAAAAAGAATATAAATGGTACTAATAGCGTATTAAATGCAGCAGCATATACTTACGTAGCAGGTTTCTTAGCAGAAGCATTACAAATACTTAGATTAATACTTATAAGTAGAGATAGAGACTAAAGTCTCTTTTTTATTGAAAGATAATTTATAATAACAAGTACAACACTTGAAATTTTAATAAAAAAAAGAAAACACAACGTTTTCATTTAATATTTTATATAATTTATTTAATAGTTATAGATGCTATATACTTTCTAGCGATATATATTTTTTCATCTAAACAAATAAATTCATCATCAAAAGATGTAACAATTCCTTTATAAGATTTAGACATTCCATATACATCACCAACTATAGTTAAAACAATAATCTTTTTAGATAAAAACTTTTCTATAATACTCACCCACATATAATTTAACATCACAATTATTAATATTCAAGTCTCAAAAAATAATTTTACATTAAAAAAGTAGTATTTCTACTACTTAATATTTATAAATTACTTTGTATATGGTAATAAAGCCATATATCTAGCAATCTTAATTTGATTAGCAATATGTCTTTGATGTTTAGCACAAGCTCCAGTCATTCTTCTAGGTAAAATCTTACCCTTTTCATTAATGTATTTAGAAACGATCATAACATCTTTATAATCTACGCTCTTACCAGCACACATTTGACATATTTTTTTTCTTCTATAAAATTCTGCCATTTAATATCCTCCTTAAAATGGTAAATCATTATCACTTAATGATACTTCTTTATCATAATTTTCATATGGATCTGATTTAGGAATATCATATTCTGGCATTACATCCATTGGTGCTTCACTTGGTGCGTCCATATAAGTATTGTTACTCATTTGGTTTGATCCACCTTCATTTCTTCCACCAACAAATTCTATATTTTCAACTACAACTTCTGTTACATATCTCTTAGTACCATCTTGAGCATCATAATTTCTAGTTTGAACTCTACCCTCTATTCCAATTAAACTTCCTTTTTTGAAGTATTTTGAAACAAAATCAGCAGAATTTCTAAATGCTACACATGGTAAAAAATCAGCATCATAGTTTCCATCTTTATTTTTAAAATTTCTACTCACAGCCACAGTAAAGTTAGCAGTTGAACTACCAGTACTAGTACTTCTAACTTCAGGATCTCTTACTAGTCTTCCGACTAACATTATTTTGTTCATTAACTACTCCTCTTCTCTTATGACAATATGTCTTAAGATATTTTCATCAATCTTAGCTTTTCTATCGAATTCTTTAACAGCAGCAGCAGTAGCTTCTACATTGAATACATAATAGTTTCCTCTAACTTGATTCTTAATAGGATAAGCAAGCTTCTTTTGACCCATATCTTTAGTATTAACGATTTTAGATTTCATATCTGTTAACACTTTTTCGAAAGTTTTTACTGTGTCTTTTTGAGCTTTTTCATCAATGTCAGTTTTAACAATAAACATTATTTCATATTTATTCATTACTTACACCTCCTTTTGGTCTTAACGGCTTCACTAAATGAAGCAAGGAACTTTTCGTTCGAATGTATTATAGCATACTTATTTTTAACTTACAACATAAATTTACTAGTTTTACTAAGTTTTTATGCAAGAAAAAAGCACTTAATGTGCTATTTCTTTAATTCTTTAAAATAATAATAGTTAGCAACTATAAAATATGGATAAATCCAAATATATAGAATTCCAAATGTAAGTGCACAAAGAATAAACCATCCAAAGAAACTAAGTATAAATACGAAGTATTCCCATTTATGACCATCCATCATTTTAGAACTCTTTTCAAGAGAATAAAGAATTTTATTATCACCAAACTTCTCACTTGCTAAAATCATTTGAAACATTCCATATCTTAATGCAAAATATATTCCAGGAACTACAAATAATATCATACTAAATCCAACTACAAGTCCAAAACAAAGTGATACAAGTAATATTTTCCACCAAGAATCATCATTATATTTAGATAACATACATTCTTTTAAATCAACCTTTTTACCATCAACTATGCCCATTACATAAGACATACTTCCTATTTGTAAAGGAACTAATAATAATGTAGTTAATGATGTAATAAATGAATATAACTCACTACCAGTCTTAACACCCATCATTGAAGTAACAAATGATATTACAAAATTAATACAAAATATTACTAATACAGGTCTCCAAATATCCATCTTATGAGAATAAGCAAATTCTTTAGCTCTTCTTTTTAATTCTACTCTATATACCATAA
>SFTR01000109.1 GCA_004560915.1 bacterium
GATGAAAAAGATTTATTAAGAATAGAAAAGAAACTAAATGAATCACACTATGGTATGGATAATGCTAAACTTAGAATAGTAGAGTATATAGCAGTTAAAAGCATATCACCTGACATTAATAGTCCAATACTATGTTTAGTAGGTCCTCCAGGCGTAGGTAAAACAACATTCGCAGAATCTATCTCATATGCGCTTAATAGAAAATTTGTAAAAATATCTCTAGGTGGAATGAGTGATTCTTCAGAACTAGTTGGACATAGAAGAGCATATATAGGTTCTAACCCAGGTAAAATAGTATCATCTCTTATTAGATGTGAAAGCAATAACCCAGTATTCTTATTAGATGAAGTAGATAAATTAAAGAAAGATTATAAAGGAGATCCAGCTTCAACTCTATTAGATATACTTGATGTAAGTCAAAATAAAAGATTCGTAGATAACTACATAGATGAAGAAATAGATTTATCAAAAATATTATTTATCTTAACAGCAAACGACATCTCAAGTATTCCAGCAGCACTCCTAGATAGACTTGAAATAATAGATTTAACAGGATACACAGATAGTGAAAAACTACTTATATGTGAAAACTACTTAATACCAAATATACTTAAAAAAGCAGGACTAAAAAATACAGTTATTAAGTTTGAAACACCAGCCATCATAAAAATTATTGAAGAATATACTAATGAAGCAGGAGTTAGAGAACTAGAAAGATGTATAAGTAAAATAACAAGAAAAGTTATAACAGAACATATAAAAGCATCAAGAAAAATAGTAAGTGTTAGAATAAAAGAAGCAGACTTACCTCATTACTTAGAACAAGAACTTTATAGCACAAAGAAAACTAAAAAAATAACAAGTAGTGGAGTAGTAAGAGCAGTCGCATGTAACAAATCAGGTGGAACAACACTAGATATAGAGTGCTCATCATTTAAAGGAAATGGAAAATACACATTCACAGGATCTCTTGGAGACGTAACTAAAGAAAGTATAGAAGTAGCTATAAGTTACATTAAAAGTAACAGCAAACTTCTTAATATTGATGAAGACTTCTTTATGACACATGATATACATATACATTTTACAGAGGGTTCTAGTCCAAAAGACGGACCATCCGCAGGTATAGCCATCACCACAGCAATCCTCTCTCATATTAAAAATCAAAAAATAAGTGATGAAATCTCAATGACCGGAGAAATAACACTTAAAGGAGACATATTAAAAGTAGGTGGCATAAAAGAAAAATCAATAGCTTGTTTTAGAAACAAAATAAAAACACTATATATACCAGAAGATAATAAAAATGACATAAACTGGTTAGAAAAAGACTTAAAAGAAACTATAGAATTCGTAACAATAAATAACTATGAAGAACTATTTAAAAAAATATTCCATTAAAGAATATTTTTTTTATTATTTCATATATTTTATTGAAAGGAGAATATATGAAAGAAATTATTCCAATTAAAAAAGATATAATTTTTAAAACTAAAATAGGTGAATTAAACAATATTAGTCTAGATCATGATTATAAAATAAATGAAGAAAATGTAGTCGGTACAGTCTCAATAAGTGGAACATACAAAATGACTGAAGCAAGTGTAATAGAAGAAGAGTTCTATTATACAATACCATTCGAAGTAGCTATTAGTTCTAGAATTGATAAAGATACTATCAAAATAGAAATAGATGACTTCAAATATACTATTGATAAAGACATACTAAAAGTAAACATTGAGTTAGAATTAACTTGTGATGAGAGGGAAGAAGAGATAGTGGAAGAAGACTATGACTTAGATAATTACATTGATAACTACTTTGATGACAAACCAATAGATTTAAATATAGAAGAACATAATGAAGAAATAAAAGATAACAACATAAATACAGAAATAAATCTAGAAAAGAATGATATAGATCTAAATGAAAATATAAATAATATAACAAACATAATAAATAATGAAAATAAATATTATACATACAAAGTATACATTGTAAGAGAAGGAGATACTTTAGAAACTATATGTTCTAAATATAATGTTACACCTGATGACTTAAAAGAATATAACAATATTAATGAAATAAACGTCGGAGATAAAATAATAATACAACAAATTAATGAGTAAAAAATATAAAAATAAAGTAATAATAGATAATGATATAGTAACTAAAAAACGTAATGATGATGTTATAGAATTATATGATTACTTGCTTACTAGAAACTTCGATAACTTTCCTAAAATAATATCTAAAGATGAAAGAAATATTAATTATGAATTTATAAGAGAAGAAAAGTATCATGAAATGACTAAAGGAGTAGAATTTATAAAAGTAGTTTCTAGTTTACATTCAAAAACTTTATTTTATAAAGACGTAAGTAAAAATAAATATAAAACTATATATGATAAATTACTAAGTAACATTGAATACTTAAAAGAATATTATGATAATATTGTAACTGATATAGAAGAAACTGAATATATGAGTCCATCAATGTACTTATTTATAAGAAATTATAGTGCTCTTGATAGTTCCCTAGTTTATGCTGAAAAAGAACTAAAAAAATGGTATAAAAAAGTATCTAACAATAACAAAGAAAGAGTATCTATAATACATAATAATTTATCATTGAGTCATTTCATAAGAGGGGATAAAAATTATCTCTTAAGTTGGGATAATTATAAGGTTGATACTCCAGTTTTAGATATATATAACTTTTATAAAAAAGAAGGTTTTAAACTAGATTTTAACTACTTGCTTAGAATATATAATGATAATTTAGAATTAACTCCTGAAGAAAAACAACTATTATATATTTTAATATCTATGCCACCAAAACTAATCAATATAAAAGATGAATCTTTAAATACTATAAATGTTAAAGAATTCTATGATTATATATATAGTGGTATAAGTGTAGTTAGTGAAAATAAATAATCTACTGTATAATTGTAAATGATGTGAGACAAAATTTATAAAAAAATTAAAAGCAATATGATATAGTTACAATGTAATTATTGAATATTGTTTTTTTATAAGTTCTTGTCTCATTTCTATAGGAGAAAGCCAATTTAATGATTGCATTGGAATATTATTTGAACGTTTTAAATATGCTTTCATTTGAAGGATTAAGTCATTATAAAAATAAAATCTTTGATGATCATTTCTATGTGAACTCTCTACTTTACCATTATGTCTACGAGTTCTAGACTTAATAAGTTTATGTGTTATATCTAAAGAATTTAATAGGTCATCAACAGGATGAGTTCTATCAGTTTTCATTGTGATAAGTCCTTTCATAAATGTTTGTTTGATAATTACATTTTACTAGGCTTATCATTTTTTTATATATAAAAGTCTCACATCAATTGTAACACTAGAATAACTGAAAATTTGTTATTTTCAGTT
>SFTR01000110.1 GCA_004560915.1 bacterium
AATAGTATTAAATATTATGATGAAGGTTTTGCATTATTTAACTTTAATTCAAAAGAAGATGCTAATAAAGCACAAGCAGAAGCAGAAAAGAAAGCAAAAGAAAAAGTAGTTGGACTTGGTATATTAGAAACTGCTGATAAACAAGCAGAAGTACTTATAAAAGGGCTTATTCAAGATATAATACCTGAAGATTATAGTTTAAAAGTAACAAAACAACAATAATGAAAAAGTGACTTGGAATTATCTAAGTCACTTTATTTTTCTTTTTTAAAAGTTAATTCAAATATTTCATTTTCTTTTAAGAATAGGTAACCACCTAAGTATTTATATTCTCCTTCAAATTCATTTAACATTGTTGAATCTTTATATACTTTTAATTTATTATCAGTTGATATATAGAAATTATAACCATTTTTGAAGTATCTTTTTAATGCAGTATATTCATCTATCTTTTTAGAATTAAATAAATCTATATAATATGTTTTATCTCCTATAGTACCTAGTTCTGTATAAATATTAATACTATAATAATTAGGATTATTTTGTAGAGGTTTTACTTCAGTATTATGTTTAATATTCTTATTAACGTCTACGTCAGTTTTAAAGTATTCATATAAATCATAATCATAGAAAGTTATTATATCCTTATCATTATTTTGTTCAATAGTGTAGAAGTATTTAGTGTTTTTATTATAACTTTGTAGTATTTCAAAATAAGTAGATGTACTTACTTTTCTTTCGATATCTTTTGAATTTATTAAATATATAGATGTTTTGTTATTATAGTAAACTACTAAATAGAGTTTATTATTGTATACAGTAGATTCAAAGTAGTAACCCATAGTATCAAAGTCTCTATTATCAGTAGTAGTGTCTATTTTACTATCGATATATATTTTTGCATTAGAGTTAGCTATACTAAGTTTTTTATTTTTTTCTAGTATTAAGAAGTTTCCTACTGAGTAGATATTATCGTATTCAAATGGAATGACCTCTTCGTTTTTAAAATTTACAATGCCATATTTATTATCAAGTGAAGCAATTATATATTTATCTTCAAATACACTTATATTGTCATATATTATATCTATTACTATGTCTCCGTTAGGATTTATTAAACCAACTTTATTTGTTTTATTTGTTATAGTGAAGTAGTTAACTGTACTTGCATATACTGGTTCCATTTCTCTATGACTAATAGATTGATCATTTTCTATAGTAGCATCATTTACATCTATTTTCTTAATAGAACCATCATTAGTATTTAATACTTCGTATGTTCTTTCATCTGTTTTATCATCATATGTAACAAGTATTGCATATACTCCAGTTAATTCTCCTTTATATGGTAAGATAATATCATAGTATGACTTTGATTTCTTTTTATTTTTAGTATTTATATAGTAACAATAACTATTTTCATCTATATAGAATTTATAATTTTTACTTTCTGCGAATGGACCATCTTTTAGACTTGGATCATCATTATCAGTTTTAAGTACTTTTTCACTGTTTAGTACGCCATTACTTCCGATTAAGTAATGATTATTATCAACATATTCAATTATTTCATTTGATTCTTCATTAAAATATATACTACCAGTAGACATATATTTAGAAACAAGTTCTACTTCTTTAAAGTCTTCAGTTATCTTTGGTATTTCAGGTTCTTTTGGTTCAGCAGGTTCTTCTTTTGAAGATGATAAAATACCTATAATAGAAAGACCTATACATAAAATTAATAGTATCATGATACATATTATAATGATTCTTTTTTTCTTACTCATAATTAACCACCTTTATTCTAAAAGTATTATAACATACAATTTATGCTTTTAAAATATTCAAATATAATATATAATATTTTATGGAGAAGTAAAAAATGACAAAAGAAAATAATGAATATATAACATATTTAACACCTGAATTTATTTATGTTCCGTTTGATTCAATAGAAAAGTTAGAATTATCTAAAGATAAAATGGTTAATCATAATACATTACTTGGTGAAAGAGATAGTGGTAAAAAGATATTTAGTCCAGTTAGTGGTAAAGTAGTTGGTACTTCTAGAATGTCTTATAAGAATGGGGACTTTAACAGTTTAGTTATTGAAAATGACTTTATAGATAAAAAAGAAAGATTAAATCCTACTAGAAATTTAAGTAAGACTAAGAAGAGCGATATAGTTGAATCATTAAAAAAGTATGGACTTGATAATAAAATAAATAGTAAAACTACTTTAGTAGTTAATTCTTTATATGATAAAAATTATGATCTTAAAGATATGGTAATTAACTATGAAAGCTATGAAGAAATACTTGAAGCAATAGATGAATTTATGAGTGCTTTTGGTATGAAGAATTGTTATATATGTGTAAGTAGAGATGACTTAAATTCTATAGGAGCTTATAACAAATATATTAATGCTTTTTTAAATATATGTATGGTTCATAGTAATAAGAAATTTAAGGATTCTACTTGTGTATTTTATAGTGTTGAAGAGATTCTTGCAATTCATAAAGCTATATCTTTAGATTATATGTATGATAACACTATTTTAACTATAAATAATGGTAAACCTATAATAGTTAAGGTAAAACTATATACTTCTTTAGTAGAACTCTTAGAAGCCTTAAAAATAGCTTATAAAACTAAATCTATATACGTAGATAATATAAAAATAGATAATCCTTCTAATTTTATAATAGATGCTAGTGTTAGAAGTGTTATAGTAAAGGATAAATAATATGATATATGTATTCTTAGGAAATGAAATAAATATTATTAAAAGAAAAATAGATTCTTTAATAGATGAACTTAAAATAAATAATATTATTAAATATGATTATGATAGTGTAAGTGTAGATGATATATTAAATGAAATAAATTATGTAGATCTATTTAATGAAAAGAAATTACTTATAGTATCAAATTTTACTTTTAAAAAAATGAAAGATAAAGAAGAAAAAGCACTAAGTAATTATATAAATCATATGAATGATAATGTTATTATATTAAAATGTATAGATGAGAAGTTAGATTCTAAAAAGAGTATTATTAAGTTATTAAATGAAAAGTGTAAGGTTATAGAATTAGTTAAGATGGATTATAAGACATTACATGAATATGTTACTAAAATATTTAGTGATAATAAAACTAAAGAGGTAAATAAAAAAATAGATGTTAAAATAAGTGAAAATGATAAGTTAGTGGCATTAAGAGTTAAAAGAAATGAGAAGATAGAGACTACTATGAGTGAACTTCAAGATAAATTAACATCATCATCTTTAACTAGTGAAGAGAAAAATAGTGCTTTTGAAGAATTACAATTATTAAATTTAGCAAAAGGAAAAGAAACTTATCTTGA
>SFTR01000111.1 GCA_004560915.1 bacterium
ATTATTTAATCAAGATGGATCATTAGGTCGAAGAAGTGATAAAAGAATAGATACTTATTTATTTATGTATCGTAAAGACTTTGGCTTCTGCTTAAGAGATTACTTTAAATTAACTGGTAAGCCACCATTAATACCTAGATATGCTTTAGGTAATTGGTGGAGTAAAAATGTTCCCTACAAAGATGAAGAATTATTAAAATTAATCGATAACTTTAAACTACATGATATTCCATTATCTACTATTGTTTTAAATAAAGATTGGCATATTAAACATGAAGGAACATCATCTGGCTTTACATTTAATTATGATTTAATAAACAATCCCAAAGAATTAATAGACACTTTACATAAAAATAATATCCATATAGGTTTAAATATTAATCCAATGGATGGAATATCACCAGAAGAAATTGCCTATTCAAGATTTAAAAAAGAATCACTTTATGATGAAGAAGGAATAATTCCCTTTAATGTATTTAATCCTGACATGTTAAATGCTTATTTTGATGAATTAATAAAACCATTATATGATATTGGTGCCGATTTCTTTTGGATTGATTATAACAATCCTAAAAATCCATTAATAATAAGAACATTAAATCGTTATCACACCGATGACTTTAAAAGATTTTATAACAAAAGATCATTAATTCTATCACGTAATGGTTTAATAGCAGCCCATAAATATCCTATACTTTATAGTGGTGAAACTATAGTAAGTTGGAAAAATTTAAATCTAATTCCTGAATTTAATTCCAAAGCATCTAATATAGGTATCAGTTTTTGGTCTCATGACATTGGTGGATATAAATTAGGAATAGAAGATCCAGAACTATACTTAAGATTTGTTGAACTTGGAACATATTCTCCTATTTTAAGACTTTCTTCAGATACATCTCACTACTATAAAAGAGAACCATGGCTTTGGGATGTTAAAACTTATCTTGTTGTAAAAGATTATTTAAAATTAAGACATCGTCTAATACCTTATATCTATACTGAAAGTTATAAATATAGTCAAACCGGTTTACCTTTAATCCAACCAATCTATTATCGTTATCCTGAAATATATGATGAACTAGATTATAAAAACGAATATTATTTTGGCAGTGAATTATTTATTTGTCCTATTACAACTAAAAAGAACGTTATTATGAATAGAACAGTTCAAAGAATTTTCTTACCTAATGGTATCTGGTATGATTTTAAAACAGGCAAAAAATTTATGGGTGGAAAAAGATATGTAACATTCTATAAAGATGAAGATTATCCCGTATTTGCTAAAAGAGGAACAATAATACCTCTAGCGATACTAGATGAAAACAATTTAAATGATACTAATTCACCTAAAGAATTAGAAATTCATATTTTCCCAGGACAATCTAATACTTATAAGTTATATGAAGATGATGGATATACCCTAGAATATCAAAAAGGAGCTTACTTAATAACAGACATTGATTATAACTACCAACAAAATAATTTTACTGTCATTATTAGACCAACAACAGGTACACCAAATGTAATAACACCAACAAGAAATTACAAAATAAGATTTAGAGATGTTCGCAAGCCAAGTGATGTAATAGTTTATATCGGACAAGATAAAATTGCTAATTTTGAATATTATATTGAAGATACAGATCTTATCGTATGTGTCCAAAATGTTCCAACAAATACTCAATTATCAATAAATTGTAAAGGTAAAGACATTGAAATAGAAGCCGAAAGAATTATTAATGAAGACTTAGATTCTATTCTTTCTGATTTACAAATCACAACAGATTTAAAAGAAATAGTAGCAAGCATCTTATTTAGTGAAGAAGATATTAAAAAGAAAAGAATTAATATTAGAAAACTAAGAAGAAAAGGACTACATCCTAAATATATTACTATGTTTTTAAAATTATTAGAATATATTGCTGAATTATAAATTGAAAGTATTTTAATATTAATGTATAATTTAAAAGAAGGTGATAGTAATTGAAAACTATATTAAATTTTATTAAAAAGAATAGAAATATCATTTTATTAATAATATCTTTTGTGTTTTTAACTATGTTAATTTTAGGTATGACATATGCTTATTTTGATTTAAAAACTGGCGGTGAAACAGAGTCCACTATGAATATCGGTGGAGCAGAAATATCAGCAACATATGCTTATTCCAATAGTATTAATATAACTGATGCCTTACCTGGAAATGATATTATAGCATATAAAGATATTACTTTAACCTATAAAAACACTTCAAGTGAGGAATATAAAGTTTATTTAAAAACAGTAATTGACTATAGTACATTTACAAACACCGAAAATGACGGAGTACTTTATTATGATATTTATAGTGGAACAGATCATTCGACTCTTGTTCAAGATAAAACTATTTTCCCAACAATTACAAGTGGAAAAGTAATATTAAAAGAAATATCTATTCCCGCAAATTCCACTGGAACACTAAATTATAGAATTAACTTTTACTTTCCAGAATCAGATAAATTACAAAATCCCGATGGACAATTAGTATTAAATGCTTCTATTTCAGTAGAAAGTGATAATTCATTAAAGTATACTCCAACACTTTTAAAAAAAATAGATTTAATGTATCAATATGAGTCTGGAACAAATGGACTTGAACAAGATGATACAACAGATAAAAATATAAGATATGTTGGAGCTAATCCAAAGAATTATGTTGAGTTTGCTAACACAGAAGAACTATGGAGAATAGTTGGAGTATTTAATGTAAAAGATTCAACAGGTAAAATTGAAAGAAAGACAAAACTAGTTAGAGATGAATCGTTAGGTGTATTTTCATGGGATGTAACAGGAAATAACAATTATGGATTTAATAATTGGACAGAAGCAGACTTAAAAAATGAATTAAATGGTGATTATTTAGATACAACTTTAACAGCAAACAAGACAAATTGGTATAATTCATATTGGACTTCAAATGGACCAGTATTCCAGCAAACAGGTGTGTTTGATTATACAAAGGTTATAAAAAGTAATTATCAAAATATGATAAGTGAAAGTGTATGGAACATTGGTGGAAATAGTTATAGCAATCCAAATACTCCACCATTTGGATTACCTCTACTAGATCAATATAATAAAGAAAGAGGAACAATCACATATCAAAATAGTCGTCCTACTGAATGGACAGGTAAGGTTGGACTAATATATGCAAGTGATTATGGATATGCATCAACAAATAGTGAATGTAGAGAAAATTTAAGAGCAGGTGTTACATATGATACAGCAAATGATTCATGGGATTACTCAAACGGAAAATGTAAGACAGATAACTGGTTAGCAAAGTCAACATGGTATTGGACATTGTCGCCTTAC
>SFTR01000005.1 GCA_004560915.1 bacterium
GTTGCTTTAGTATTTAAATCTTTTACTGCATCTTTAGTTGGTGCGTCTACATAGTAGATTTTTTCTCCACTAGCACTTGTACTTCCTGATGGATAATATTTCTTAGTTCCACCAGTTAACTTATACCAGTAATAGTAATATACTGGAGTAATTGCTCTACATGTTGGTAGTGATGTATTACATTGTTCAAATGTTTCTTTCCATTCACTATATGTTGAACATTTTTCTCCCTTTTTAACTCTTCCTGCTTCTATATCAACTACGTCTCCATATCCACAAGTATAGAATTCTTCGAATGTGTAAGGTCTATTTGCATTTGAACCTGTTCCACATTTATCATTTAATGAATATAATTTATCAGTTGATGTACTATATTTTCCACAAACATAATAATGATATGCTTCTCTTGTTCCAGTTACTTTTCTAGTTTGACGATTTACAACTAGAGTTTCACCTGGTACATTGTAATCTTTAATTGGGTCTTTGCTTGGAATTTTATTTCCATTTTTATCCATTGCCCATACTTTGCTTCCACCAGTAATTGTATACCACTTATATGCATTATCTGTTTTATTATTATGTAAGTTGTAGTTACTATTTGGAGCTACTGTATAGTATTCTTTTACATCTTTAGCATTTTTCTTTTCACCAGTAGATGTATAGTATGTTTTGTCTTGAATCTTCCAAGTAAATAATTGATCTCTATATCTATAATATTTTGTAGTTGCTAAAGTCTTATATGAAGTGTATTTAACATCTTCTTTCCATACTTCTTCAACTGGTCCTAAGTTTTGACTGCCTGCTTTTAATCGCATTGGCATAAATGTAAATCTTACTAAACTTTCATCTGCTTTTACATCAGATATAGTTCCTTCTTTTTCATCTCCATATTCTGAATTTGAATCTTTGTCAGTACATTTTAACCAAGGTGTATATTGTTTAGTTCCGTTTGGTAGTACACAAACTCTTACATATGTTTCTGAGTTATCACATGTTGTAAAGTTTTCAGGATTAATTAGTCCTTTTGAAACTAATGTACTTAACTCTACTGTGCTGCATTCACCTTTTGCAACTGGAGCTAGTTCTGTATTATTTTCATAGAATTTCTTTCCTGCTTCTAATAGCGTTTTTTCATAATCAAAAGCTGGTGTCACAGGATTATTTGGTTTCTTATTTCCACCTGCACATCCTTTTAAGAATAAAATAATAACTATTATTATTGCTGCTACAACTAAAAAACCAATGAATAGTCTTTTCTTAGCTGCACCGCTGTTATCATAATCTTTATCTTCGTAGCCATAATCATCATAATTATTTGACATTTCTATTCCTCCAATTCCTTTTATGTCATATACTATAGTTATTTTAGCACATCTATGTATTTAAAAACAAGTTAAATTTAAAAAAAATATAAAGTTTGTGCTTTATATTTTCATTATTGCTTTTAATTTTTTTATTACTTTCTTTTCTATTCTTGATATATAAGATTGACTTATATTTAACTTTTCAGCTAATTCCTTTTGTGTAAGTTCCTTTTTACCTGATAATCCATACCTTAATTCTATTATTTCTTTATCTCTATCATCTAATTTTTTAACTTCACTTGCTAATAATATTTTATCATCTTTACACTCTATTGACTTTTCTACTAAGTCTTCTTCTGTACCAAATATATCTTCTATATGTAGTTCATTGCCTTCACTATCTAAATTAACTGAGTCTTCGAAACTTACTTCACTCATTCTTTTTTTATTTTTTCTTAAAAACATTAGTATTTCATTATCAATACATCTAGATGCATATGTTGCTAGTTTTATATTTTTATCTAATTTATATGTTTTAATTCCTTTTATTAATCCTATTGTGCCTATTGAAACTAAGTCTTCTAAATCATACATCGTGTTATCATATTTCTTTGCTAAAAATACAACTAATCTAAGATTATGTTCTATTAATTTATTTCTTGCTTCTATATCTCCAGTATTACTTCTTCTAACCAAATCTTCTTCAACATCTTTTCTAAGTGGTGGTGGTAATATATCTGTACTTCCTACAAAAAATACTTCTTCTTTTCTAAAAAACTTATTTAATATTTTCTCTAACATTTATTCCTCCATAAGATTATAATTTAATAGGCAATTAAAACCTTTAAATTTTTTATTTGAAATACCAACTACTATGTCTTTTCTTTCACCTAGTCCATCTATAAAAACTTTTTTAGGCTTGAAACATTTTATAAGAGATGAATTATCTATAGTTTTATATGGTACTAAGAAGAAGTTTTCATCTATATCTTTATTAATTATAATTACATTTTTATTACTATAAGGATCTTTTAATGTGTTACCTGTATCCATATATCCGTTTAAATATAAGACTTTGCCATTCTTTAAATAAATAGTTACTTTATGTCTTAAACTTATTATATTCTTTAGATTATATGTAAAATATTTTAATATATTCATAATAAGTGGTATTAATAATAAATAGTATTGATATTTCACTAAAGATTCTATTTTTAAATAATAGAGTGCTCCTCCTAAAAAGAACGAAAACATATAGAAATATATTACATTCTTTATGAATTCTTTTATATCATCAAAACCAAAAGCTATTAGGTTCATAATTATACCTATCAATAACTTAAAGATAGTAAGTTCTATATTATTTAAATTAATAAATAAATATAATATAGAGATTTCACCAAATACACTTGATAATACTATTTTTAATGTTGTAGTATTTAGTTTTAATATTTTTGATGTTGATTTTAGTATTAAAAAGTCTATTATGAAGTTTAATAATATTAGTTCATCTATGTATATCATTTCATCACCAAGATCAGTATATAAAAAAAGAAGAGTAAATTTTGTCGAATTATTACTCTTCTTTAGTTTTTTGTGTCAATTTTAATTTTGTTTCTTCTTCTAATTTAATACGTTTGTTATATCTTGTTGGAATTTTTCTTCTTGAATCTATCATATTATAATCTCTTATAAAGAATCCAAAATCTCTTTGTCTTCTTCTACTTATTTGATATGCTCCATTTGGAAGTCTTATTATTCTACCTTCTCTATCTCTTTCTACTATTAAATTATTATATAGTTTATATGCTACATTTGACATTTCTGTTGGTGCATATCCTTCGTATTTACATTTTTCTACTATACTAAATAATTCTTCTATAGTTTCTTCTACTACTTTATATGGAGCAAATTCTTTTGCTAAATCTTTAAAGAATCCATAATCATTATTTCTTGCGTGAGCTATTAAACACTTTCTTATATATTCTTTATCCAAGAATGGTAAATCTCCTTTATAAAGTATTGGTAAATATTTAATTCTTCTGTCATAATGAACTTCATCTTGAGTTTCATCTTTTGCATCTTTGTTTTCGAAATAACATATGTTAATATCTGGTTCTACTGATTTGGTTGATGTAACATTACTAAAATAATTTATTAGTTCATCTTCTTCAAATCCTTCAGTAAAATGATCTATATCACTTATTCCCATTTTTTGAGATAGTCTATGATAAATATGAACAATTACTGATATCTTTCCATCTTTTAATTCTGATGTAATATTTCCATAAAAGTGTTTATGAGTCTTACGATTATTATATTTTTCTATTGTTCTTAACAACTCATCATATTCTTTTTTAGTAGAATATTCTCTTCTTACTGTTCCTAAATATTCTACAAGAGCATATCTTTTTGTTTCTTTTTTTTCCATACGTTCCCCCCAACTTTAGTGTTTATTCTACTAAAAAGAGGATAAAAAGTCAATTTTTACTTTACTTAAATGAAAAAGTATGTTAAATTATATTTGGCTTAAAAAGAGGAGGCAAGTAAAAAATGGCAAAGAATGTATCAAATAGAAAAAATATGAGTTCACAAAATAGACCTTTTTCATTAAAGGCTACTAAGAAAACTCAAAAAGTTAATTTACAAACAGTTAAAGTTGATGGAAAAAAAGTTAGAATGTCAACTAAAGAAATTAAATCTGCAAAAAAAAGTAATTAATTTTAAAATAAAAAGTGACTTTTGAAAGTCACTTTTATTTTATTATCTCTTGTTCTAGAACTAAATCTATATTATAGTTCTTTTTTATTTTGTTTTTAATTAATTCAATTAGTTTAATTATATCTTCACTAGTTGCATTATTATAATTAATTATAAAATTAGCATGTTTTTCACTTATTTTAGCTCCACCTATTTGGTATCCTTTTAATCCTAGGTCATCTATTAATTTACCTGATGACATTCCTTCTGGATTTCTAAACACACTTCCACAAGATGGATAATCAAGTGGTTGAGTTTCTATTCTTTTTAATGTTCTTTCTTCTATAGTTTTTTTGATCTCATCTATATTTCCTTTTTCAAGATTAATATTGCAAGAAAGAACTATAAAGTCTTTTTTATTTTTAAGAATTGATGTTCTATAATTAAATTCTAATTCTTGGTTACTAAGTTTTATCACTTTATCATTATCAAGTATTGTTACATCTTTTATTATGTCACTCATTGATGATTTGTATGCTCCTGCATTTCCACATATAGAGCCACCTATTGTTCCTGGTATTCCTGTTGCCCACTCTATACCTGTATACCCTTTATTTGAAAGCTCTTGAGCAAGCTTATTTAACATATATCCACTTTCAACATATATATTGTCTTCATCTATTACACATTTATTAAAATTATTTAGTTTTATAACTACTCCATTATAATGACTTGGTAATATAACATTAGAACCATTTCCTAAAACAAACCACTTAGTTTTATATTCTTTTAATATATTTAAAATTTTTATTAGTTCTTTTACTGTACTTGGAAATACAATATATGAACTAATACATTCTAACTTATATGTATTATAATTTTTTAGATTTTCGTTTTCTAAAATTTTACAAACTTTACCTAGTTCTTCTTTCATTATTTTAGATATTCTTCTATTTTGTCTTCACCAGTGATGTATTCTGAAACCTTTCCATTAGATATCTTTATTAAAGTTAATCCTTTTATTTTTAAGTCACTATCTTTCTTTGGATTTTTATTTTCGTCTTTACTACTATATTTAGCATTTTCTGGTTTACTCATATCTACTTTGTATGCTCTTAATTTGTTTTTTTCTGCAAGTGTATTTATATAAGGATTTAAATTCTTACTATAGTCATCAAATACAACTAAATATTCTTTTTCAGGTCTGTTAATACAGTTCCTATCATAATATATTCATCACTTATTTCAGTTGTTCCTTTACTTGGTTTAGTATATCCTTCTTCAAATACTCCTAACTTTTCTAAACCTAAAACTCCTAAATATAGAACTCCTATAAATACTAAAACTGATGCTAATATTATAAAGAATTTTTTTAATCCATCGTTTTCAGTTATAGTATAATCCACTTTATTTCTTTCTCTTTTTGGTCTTTTATACTTAATACCCATATTATTTTTTGCCATTTTATCACTCTCCGTACTAAAATTATAGCATATTTATGGGAAATATACTAATAATTTATTGATTTTTAATAAAAAATATTATATAATTTACTAAGTATTTATTTGGCAGTGCCTAAATAAATTATAATGTGTTTTTTTGAAAAAATATAAGTAACCTCTGCCAAGGCGAAAGTAATTAAGAAACTCCCTATGATTTATATGGTGGCCTTTAATACAAATATTTGTAGAAGGAGGAACAAATACTATGTCAAGATATATCGGACCTGCATTTAAAAAATCTAGAAGATATGGTTTTTCAACACTTGAAACTGGTAAAGAATTAAGAAAGAAACCTACTGCTCCTGGAATTCACGGAACTAGTAGAAAGAAACTTAGTGAATACGGTGTTCAATTACAAGAAAAACAAAAAGTTAGATTTATGTATGGACTTTCTGAAAAACAATTCAGAAAAACATTTGATGCTGCTGGTAAGATGCAAGGAATTCATGGTACTAACTTATTAATACTTTTAGAAAGTAGATTAGATAACTTAGTATATAGAATGGGATTTGCTAAAACTAGAAGAGCTGCAAGACAAATTGTTAATCATGGACATATCTTAGTTGATGGTAAGAAAGTTGATATTCCATCATTCAGAGTTAAAGTTGGTAGTGTTATTTCAGTTAAAGAAAATTCACTTGATCATCCAGTAATCAATGAATGTGTTAATATGGATATTAATATTCCTGCCTATGTTTCAGTTGATAAAACTAAGAAATGTGGTACTTATGTAAGATATCCAGAACGTGAAGAATTAAGTTCTGAAATTAACGATGCATTAATCGTTGAATACTACAACAGATAGTAAACTAAAAGACTTAAGAGAAATCTTAAGTCTTTTTTTATAGATTTAAATCAAACATATCAATTATTCCATTTTGATTTTTATATGCTTCAAATGTATTTTTAAGAAGCATTGCTACTGTCATAGGTCCAACTCCTCCTGGAACTGGTGTTAAGTACCCACATACTTCTTCTACATTAGGATTAACATCACCAAAAAGTTTTCCATTTTCTCTATTGATACCTACATCAATAATAATAGAACCTTTTTTTATCATAGTTTTATCTATTAAATGTTTTTTTCCTGCTGCAACTATTAGAATATCTGCATCTTTAGTATAACTTTTTAAATCTTTTGTTTTGCTATGACACATAGTAACAGTTGCATTTTTATTTATGCATTCTAACATAAGCGGTTTACCCACTAAAATACTTCTTCCTACTATTACTACATGTTTTCCTTCTAATTCAATTTTATATTCTTTTAATATCTCCATTATGCCTTTAGGTGTACATGGCATTAAACATTTTTCATTTTGAATTAGTTTTCCTGCTTGTGTATTAGTAAGGCCATCTACATCTTTTGATGGATCTATAGTATTAATAATTTTTGAAACATTAAAATTATCTGGTATTGGTAATTGTAGTATGATGCCATTTATACTTTTATCTTTGTTTAGTTGTTTTATTTTTTTAATAACAACTTCTTCTTTTACACAACTTGCATAATCTAAGTGTAAGAAACTCATTCCTACATACTCACATGCTTTTCTTTTATTCTTAACATATACTTCACTTGCTGCATCATCACCTATTGTTATAACAGCTAATATTGGAGTTTGAACGTAAGAATTAATATTGCCTTTTAATTCATCTTTTATCTTAGCACTTAAACTTTTTCCGTCTAATAATATCATTTTATTCCTCATATAAAGTAACAAATCTTATAGTGTTCATTTTGATATCTTTTAGTGGTTTATCATTATTAGGGTTAGTTGCTGTAGTAGCTATACTATCAAGAATATCATAACCATTCAATAGTTTTCCAAATGATGCATAGTTTCCATCTAAGAAATCTGAGTCTTTATGAACTATAAAGAATTGACTAGAAGCTGAATTCATTGTTTCTTCAGTATCTGGATTTCCTCCACGTCTTGCCATTGAAAGAACTCCTCTTGTATGAGATATATTGTTTTTTATACCATTTATTTCAAATTCACCTTTGATTTCTTTTTCACTTCCACCCATTCCTGTACCAGTAGGATCTCCAGTTTGAATCATAAAGTCTTTAATAACTCTATGGAAGATAATGCCATCATAGAATTTATCTTTTACTAGACTTTTAAAATTCTCTATAGTTATAGGTGCTACATCAGGATAAAGTTCAGCAATCATTATTCCATAACCATCGGTATCAATCTTAACAAAATTTGTTTCTTCTTCACTTTCTATATATTTTTTGCCTTCAATATTGAAAACAATTTTTCCATTTACTTCTTCAGTAGTATAATTCATTTTTACTTCCTCCTCACTACATCCACAAAGCATAAATAATAAGCATAAGCATAATAAATATTTTAAATACTTTCTCATTCTAATCACCTTCCAATTATAAATTTTAGCATATTCTATTTAAAATAAAAAGTACTATTTAATAGTACCTTCTATTAGAGATATCATTTCGTCTATTTTAGTATTTTTATCTTTAGAGCTTTCTTTTATTTTTTTATATTTATTTAATAAATAACTAAGATATTCTTTATATAAGTTATTATCTTTATGATTAAGTCCTAAAGTTAGTTCTTTTTTAGAATACTTATGTGTTCCTTCAGTAAATAGTATTAAGTTATAATATTTATTATTTTCTAGTATTATTTGTTCTGTTTCTACTTTATAGTTTAATTCATTCATTTTGTTTCTTAATATGTCGTGATAATTATTAGAAATAGTTATTATTTTTTTAAATCTAAGTTTTGTATACTCTAGTATTTCTAATATTGTATGAGTTCCCATTCCTGATAAAACTAATGTATCTGCTTCACTCTCTTTTATGTTTGAAAGTCCATTAGATACTCTTAAATCTATTAAGTTATCTAGTCCTAGTTTTCTTATATCAAGAGATGCTTTTTCTATTACTTTTTCACTTATATCACTTGCGATAGATTTTTGATTTCTTTTTGCTAGTAGTATTCCTAGTTTTGCTTGATCACACCCTACATCTACTACTCTATCATCTAAATCTATGAATGAATATATTGTTTCAATTCTATTCAATTAAGAAATCTTTTAGTTTTTTTGCTCTTGATGGGTGTCTTAGTTTTCTAAGAGCTTTTGCTTCGATTTGTCTGATTCTTTCACGAGTAACTTTGAATTGTTTTCCTACTTCTTCTAGTGTGTGACTTGAACCATCGAATAATCCAAATCTTAATTCTAATACTTCTTTTTCACGTACTGTTAGTGTATCTAATACTTCACGTAATTCATCTTTTAATATTTCATATGTTGCAAATTCTTCTGGTGACATTGTTCTTTCATCAGCAAGGAAGTCTCCTAAGTGTGAGTCATCTTCTTCACCTATTGGTGTTTCTAGTGATACTGGATCTTGACTAATTTTTCTAATCTCTGCAATTTTATCTACTGATAGTCCCATTTTTTTAGATAGTTCTTGATCAGTTGGTTCTCTATTTAATTCTAGAGTCATTTGTCTTTCAATACGTGCCATTTTATTAATTGTTTCTACCATATGAACTGGTACACGAATTGTTCTTGCTTGGTCTGCTAATGCACGAGTTATTGCTTGACGAATCCACCATGTAGCATAAGTACTAAATTTATATCCTTTGTCATAATCGAATTTTTCAACTGCTTTCATAAGACCTATATTTCCTTCTTGAATTAAGTCTAAGAATAAAAGTCCACGTCCTACATAACGTTTAGCTATTGATACAACTAAACGAAGGTTAGATTCTGCTAAGATATTTTTAGCTTTTTCATCTCCTGCAGCTACTCTTTTAGATAATTCTTGTTCTTCTTCTTGACTAAGAAGACTAATCTTACCTATTTCTTTTAAGTACATTCTTACGTTATCATTAACGCTCATGTCCTTACTTTCATCTGGAACGTCATCAATTATAATGTCATTTTTTAAATCTATTGGTGAACCATCTTCTTCGTCTTCAGCTCTTACTTCAATTTGATTTTCACTTAAAGCATTATAAAGTTCATCTAATGCATTAGCATCTAAATCTAAATCAATAGTTTTCTTAGCTATTTGTTCGTAAGTTAAGTATCCTTGTTTCTTACCATCACTTACTAATTCTTTTAATCTTTCTTCAAATGTTTTAATATTATTTACCATTTTAACACTTCCTTATTTATATTCTCTATTTTTTTAGCAATCTCTATTTTTTTATTTATATCTAAGGTGTCTTTCATTTCTTGTTTTAGTTTTTCTATTTGTTTTTTTACTGAGTATTCTTTTATAGTATTTATATAATCTTCAAGTTCTTCATTTGTGTATTCTTTATTGTTATGAAAATTTTTTATTTCATCAAGTGTATCATTTAAGTCTTTATCTTCAAGTATTGAGTCTTCAAAGTCAAATAAATTGAAGTATCCATTATCGTTTCTAAACTCTATTATTTTATAGGCAAGATTTGATCTTTTAGGATTTATTAAATAACCAAGTGAGTTTTCAAAATATAATATAACATCATCATAGTTTAACATTAAATATAATATTCTTATTTCACTTATGTCATACTTATTATAAGTTTTTATTTCTTCTTGTTTCTTTGGTTCTTCTTTTTTCTTTTTGACTTCTTTTACTTTTATCTTATTTCGTATTATTGAGTCATCAATATCAAACTCTTTAGATATTTCATTTATTTTTAATTCTCTTAGGATGTCATCATCTATTTGTTCTAAAGATTCAATTGCTTCATTTATATATTTACTTACTTCGACTGAATCTTTCATATTCTTACTAGATTTTAAGTATTTAAGTTTGAAGTCTATGAATGATAGTCTATTATTGTAAGCTATATCGAATGCTTCTTTTCCTTTTTTACTGATGAATTCATCACTATCTTTATAGTTTTCAAATACTATCACTGTTGAATCTATGTTGTGTTTTAGAAGTTCATCTCCAATTTTAATTGTATTTGTGACTCCTGCTTCATCTTGATCTAGGTTTAGTATTACTTTGCATTTATATTTTAATATTTTATCTAGATGTTCTTTTGTAAATGCTGTTCCCATTAGAGCTACTACATTTTTATAACCTATAGATGACATTCTTATAGTATCCATAAATCCTTCAGTAAGTACTATTTCTTTACTTTGTCTAATAAATGTTTCTGCATTATTGATATTGTATAAAATACCACTTTTTTTGAATATTTCACTTTCTTTTGAATGAAGGTATTTTGGTAAATGATCGTCTTTTAAATCATCACGTAAATATTTTCTTCCTGAAAAAGCTACTATGTTATTATTTTCATCTATGATTGGAAATATTATTCTATTTTGAAATGTGTCATAGAAATTTCCATTTATTTGTTTAATTAAGCCTAAATCATATAAATCTTCTTTTTTATATTTTTTAGATAAGATGTTATATAGTTTATTTGAACAAGATAGACCTATATTAAATTCACTAATTAATTCTTTAGACATATTTCTTTCAGTTAAGTATTTTAACGCTTCAGTTCCTTCTTTAGATAAAAGTGTGTTTTTGAAATATTTATTTACTGTATCATTAATTTCATAGTATGTTTGAAACTTTGTGTTTACTTTCTTAACTTCAGTGTTGTCTATTTTTATTCCCACTCTATCAGCTAAAATCTTTATTGCTTCAAGTCTTGATACTCCTTCTTTTCTTTCAACAAATGTGAATACATCTCCAGTGAAGTTACATTTACCAAAGCAAGTAAATATTTGTTCATCTGGTTTTACACTAAATGAAGGAGTTTTTTCTTTATGAAATGGACATAATGCTTTATTTCTACTATCAAGTTCTACGCCATAACTTCTTAAAACATCTTCTAGTCTATTTCTAGATTTTACTTCAGCAATGATTTTAGGACTAATATGTGCCATTTTCCCTCCTAATAATATATATACGAAGAAAAGTTTCAAAACACTTCTTTTTTTTTGCAATTTATTTAAAAAACGTTCATATTATATCATTTTTTGGCATAAAATTCAATTTATATTAGATTTTTCCATTAAAAAAGTCAGTATTAACTGACTATTTATTTAATTTTGCAAATTTCTTGAATTCGCTTGAATCTTCTAGATCTGTGTCTTCAAGTTCTTCTAGTATTTGTTTTTGTTTTCTTGATAGACTTGTTGGAATTATTAATTTAAGTACGCAATAGAAGTCTCCTTTTTTCCAAGAATCTGGATTGTTGATACCTTTTCCTTTTATTCTAAGAATATCTCCTGGTTGACTTCCATCTTTTATTTTTAAATCTACGTATCCATCAATTGTTTTGATTGTTTTTGTTGTACCTAAGCATAAATCTGTTATTGTAACTGGTACTTCTAGATATATATCATTTCCTTCTCTTTTATAATTATCGTCTGGTTTTATTCTTATTTCAAGATATAAGTCTCCATTTGGGCCTCCATTTATTCCTGGTTCACCTTTTCCACTTAATCTTAATTGTTCTCCATTATCTATACCAGCTGGAATATCAATTGTAATTGTTTTATGTACTTTGATTTTTCCATTTCCTTTGCATGTATTACATTTAGTTTTGTATGTTTTACCTTTTCCATTACATTCAGTGCATACTGTTCTACTTTGCATTGCTCCAAAGATTGTATTAGTTTGTTTTATAACATATCCAGAACCATTACATTCTGAACAAGTTGTTTCTCCATGTCCTCCTGCTCCATCACAATCTTCACAGGTTTCATAATATTCAAGATCTATATCTTTTTTGCAACCATAAACTGCTTCCATAAAGTCTATTTTCATTCCATATAGTGTGTCACTACCTTTACGAGCTCTTGATGATGATTTACTTCCACCACCAAAGCTACTAAACGAACTAAACCCTGATCCACCAAATAAATCATCAAAGATATCACTAAAGTCGAAGTTACCGAATGGATTAGCTCCGCCTCCATAGCTAGCTCCTCCTCCTGCATTTTCATAAGGATTTTCAAATGCTGCGTGACCATATTTATCATATTTAGCACGATTATCTTTATCTGAAAGACAAGCATAGGCTTCTTGTGCTTCTTTGAATTTTTCTGGTGCGTCTGGACTCTTATTTAGATCTGGGTGAAATTCTTTAGCTTTTTTTCTAAAAGCACTTTTTATTTCTGCTTCAGTTGCATCTTTTGATACACCTAAAACTTCATAATAATCTCTTTTTGCCATAACTACTCTCCATTCATATATTCATTTAGTAATTTTACTTTTTCATTAAATAATTGGAATGCTTTTTCTAAAGTATTTTCATTAGTTAAGTCTATTCCAAGTTTGTATAATAATTCTTGTGGATAATCACTACAACCACTACTTAAGAATTCTATGTATTTATCCTTAAAGTTTTTATCAGTTTCAAGTTTATTTGCGATTAGAAGTGCACTTATAAATCCAGTAGCATATTTATAAACATAGAATGAACTATAAAAATGAGGTATTTTTGACCATTCATATTGAATATCTTTATCTACTACTACTGCACCACCAAATTCTTTTTTATTTAAATCATAGTATGTCTTACATAATAAATCTTTAGTTATTGCTTCGCCGTTTTCATATTTTTTATGAATGATATATTCAAATTCTGCGAACATTGTTTGTCTATAAACTGTTCCTTTAAATTTATCTAAAAATTCTACTAAATAGTATATTATTTCATCTTTATTAGTGCTATTTTTAATTAAGTAATTAGAAAGTAATACTTCATTTACAGTTGATGCTATTTCTGCTAAAAATATTGGATAGTCTGCGTTTATATAGTCTTGTTTTTTATTACTATAATAACTATGCATAGCGTGTCCCATCTCATGAGCAAGTGTACTTACTGAATCAATATCATTTTCATAGTTTAATGATACATAAGGTTCAACACCGTATGTAGCCCATTCAAATGCTCCACTTCTTTTTGCTTTTTTAGGATATACGTCTACTACATTATTATTTAAAAGTCTATTAAATTCTTTTAAATATTCTTCTCCAAGAGGAGATAGTGCTTTATTAATAATTTTAACGCCTTCTTCATAAGGTATATCCTTTTTAGGCATTGAAGAAATATTTGCATATGTATCATATAAATGTAATTTATAACCTAATTTTTTTCCTTTTAATTTATAATATTCTTTTAAATACTTAGTATTTTTGTTAGTAATTTTTATTAAGTTTTCATATAATTTTGTACTTATTTTATCACTGAATAAATACATTTCTAAAATACTATTATATTTTCTTGTTTTGGCAAAAAATGCATTTGTTTTAACTTTTCCGGCATATAATGCACTTAAAGTGTTTATATGATTTTCGTAGTATTTGTTATCTTTTTTAAATGCATTTTTTCTTACATTTCTATTGGTTGAAGTTATGAATCTTCCATAGTTTGAACTAGTTAATTCTACACTTTTACCATTTTCATCTTTAATACTACCTAACTTTATATCAACATTATTAAGTGCGTTAAAAGCATCTCTTGATGTACTAAAAGTTTCACTAACATTTGAAAGTAATAATTCTTCTTGTTCACTTAGTGTATGTGCTTTTCTTCTAAATACCTTTTCAAATGTAAATTTGTATTTTTCTAATTCTTTGTTTTCTGATAATAATTTTTGTACTTCTTCGTAATCTTTGCTTAGAATTTCTGGAGTTACAAATGATCTAACGCTTGAAGAATTATTCATTATATTATTTGCTTTTTCTTTCTTTTGAAGAAAGTTTTCATCACTCATGTTGTCATAATATCCAAGATAAGCAAAAATATATATTTTATCTGTTAACATATCTATTTCAGTATCTAGTTTTAGAAATTCTAATAATGTTTTTGAACTTTCAAATATTTTTCCTTTGTATTTAACTATTTCTTTTAATAAAGCATTTACTTTATCAATGCATTTATTAAATTCTTCTTCATTTTTAAATAATTTTGTTAGATCCCATTTATATTTATCCATAAATTCTCCTTTTATATAAATTAAGGGCTCAAGTGTTTGAGCCCCTAACTCAGTTATTATTTATTACTTTTCTTCGAATTCAGCGTCTTTTACATTGTCTTTTTTATCTTTTTTATCTTCTGCTTCTTCTTGTGTATTTTCACTTGCTTTTTGTGATTCAGCTGCTTGTTCTTGATATACTCTACTTGATAATTCCATTACTTTCTTAGAAAGTTCTTCACTTGCATTCTTGATTTCATCTGTATCATCTTTTTCTAGAGCATCTTTTGTATTCTTAACAAGTTTTTCTATTTCTTCTTTTTCATCATCTTTTACTTTGTCACCAAAGTCTTTTAATGTTTTTTCAGCAGCAAATACCATTTGTTCTGCATCATTTTTAATTTCTGCAGCTTCTTTACGTTTATTGTCTGCTTCTTTATTAGCTTCTGCTTCTTTCATCATTCTATCGATTTCCTCATCACTTAAATTTGAAGATGCAGTAATTGTAATTGCTTGTTCTTTATTAGTTCCTAAATCTTTAGCTTTAACATTAACAATACCATTTGCATCAATATCGAATGATACTTCGATTTGTGGTACTCCTCTTGGAGCTGGTGGTATGTTAGTTAATTGGAAGTGTCCTAAAGTCTTGTTATCAGCAGCCATTGGTCTTTCACCTTGTAAGATATGAATATCTACAGCAGGTTGATTATCAGCAGCAGTACTGAACACTTGACTCTTAGTTGTTGGGATAGTTGTATTTCTTGGAATTAATACAGTCATAACGTTTCCTAATGTTTCAATACCTAATGATAGAGGTGTAACATCTAAAAGTACTAAGTCATTAACTTCTCCAGTTAATACACCACCTTGAATAGCAGCACCCATAGCAACTACTTCATCTGGGTTAACTTCTTTACTTCCTTCTTTTCCTAATTCTTCTTTAACTAATTCTTGAACGCATGGTATTCTAGTTGATCCACCAACAAGTAATACTTTATCAATGTCATTCTTAGTTAATTTAGCTTCTTTAAGAGCATCTCTAACTGGTTTTCTAGTAGATTCTACTAAGTCACTAATTAACTCTTCAAATTTAGCTCTTGTTAATGTCATATCAACATGTAATGGTCCATTATCTCCTTGAGTAATGAATGGTAAGCTAATTTGTGTAGTCTTAACACCACTTAAGTCTTTCTTAGCTTTTTCTGCTCCTTCTTTAAGTCTTTGCATAGCAAGTTTATCTTTAGATAGGTCTACTCCGTTTTCTTTCTTGAATTCACTAATAATGTAATCCATAATAGCTTTATCGAAGTCATCTCCACCTAAATGGTTGTTACCACTTGTAGCTTTAACTTCAAATACACCATCACCTAATTCTAGAATTGAAACATCGAATGTTCCACCACCTAAGTCGTATACTAGAACTGTATGTGCATTTTCTTGTTTATCAAGTCCGTAAGCAAGTGCTGCAGCTGTTGGTTCATTTATAATTCTTTCAACATCTAATCCTGCAATTTTACCTGCATTCTTAGTTGCTTGTCTTTGAGCATCGTTGAAGTATGCTGGAACAGTAATAACTGCTTTAGTAACTTCTCCGCCTAAATAAGCTTCTGCAGTTTCTTTTAAGTTCATAAGAATTTTAGCACTTATTTCTTCTGGTGTATATTTTTTTCCTTCTGCTTCTACTTTTTCTTTAGTACCCATTAATCTCTTAATAGAACTAATTACATTTGTTGAAGTTTGAGCTTCACGTTTTGCAACATCTCCAACTCTAACTTCTCCATTTTTAAAACTTACTACTGAAGGTGTTGTTCTATTTCCTTCAGCGTTTGGAATAACTTTTGGTTCTCCACCTTCTAGTACAGCAACACAGCTGTTTGTTGTTCCTAAATCTATACCTATAACTTTATTAATTTTTGCCATAAATTTATCATCTCTCCTTATTTATTTACTTTAACCATTGCTGGTCTAATTAATTTATCTTTATATTTATAACCTTTTGTTAATACTTCAAGTACTACATTTTCAGGCTTATTTTCATCGTGTTCAGTAAGTACAGCTTCAGCTACATGAGGATCAAATTCTAGTCCTAAGCACTCTACTTCATGAACTTCGAATTTGTCTAGTAAAGCAGTAAGATTTCCAAGTATCATTTTAAATCCACTTAAGAATTTACTTACTTCATCAGATAAATCATTGTCATCCATCATAATAGCTCTTTCTAGGTTATCTTTAACTACTAAGATTTCTTTGATGAATGATTCACCTTCGTATTGAAGCATTTTACTTATTTCACTTTGAGTTCTTGTTTTGAAGTTTAAATATTCAGCTTGTAAACGCATATATTTTTCTTCTAATTCTTTATTTCTATTTTCAAGGATTTGAATTACCATTTCTGGATCTATTGTTCCACAACCTGAACATCCATCGCATGAACCAGCGCATCCGCTTTCTTCTTGTTTTACTTCTTCATGTACATCTTCACAGTTACATTCGTTTCCTTCATTACATCCACAATTACAACTTTCGTCACAATTTGTTTTCTTTATTTCTTCGTCTTTTGATCTTTTAGCCATTTACTTTCTCCTTTAAATCATTTATCGTTATTATACTTTTTCTCTATATTTTCTTTTAAATACTCAAGCATATTTATTACTCTTTCATATTCCATTCTTTTTGGACCTATTACTGCGATAGTACCTTCTCTACCACCAGCATTATATTTTGTTTTAACAACTGTTACATTGTCATCTATTTCAGATTCGCTACCAATATATACCTTAACCTCGTCATCACTTTCTTCAATTTTACTCACCATATCTTTGC
>SFTR01000112.1 GCA_004560915.1 bacterium
GTTATTACATGGTATTCATAACTACCAAGAGTCCCTATTTTTAACGGACATATATCTAGAAAACAATATGTTCCATAAGATGATGCTTGATTTCTAACTAAACTACTAAAAGCATTTCTTAGTGAATCTGTTGTTACCCTTTTAGAATATTTCATTACATTTCTAAAATATAAATCTATGTATTCTTGTGGTATATTATGAGCTGTAGTGAATATTAATTCTAAATCATTAAAATCATCATTAGATAATTCACATTCCATTGTAGTTTGTTCCTTAAATCTTTCTAATAATTCAGATACTTTTTTATCATATTCTATTTCTTTTAAGAAGTCTTCTATTTCTTTTTTTTGAGTCTTTAAAAGGGTTATTGCCTCCTTTTTAACATCTTTATTTTCTTCTTCAGTATAAGGCCAACAACCTGTTAATCTAATAATATTAATAGTGTCATAATATACAAATAAATAATGTATTAATTCTAAATATACTAGTTCTTTAAGCTTATTTTGTACTAAAACATCATTCTTTAGAATTCTTATTATGTTAGATATAAAAGTTTTATTTAATATCATTTCATTAGTACTTCTTGAGTTATAAATAAGTCTTTTTATATAATTATATAATGCAGCATAATATTCATTTTCAGTTCCATCACAAAATATATCTTGATTATTTTTAAAATCCAAGAATTTTTTATTAGTATCACTATCAAGTACTATCTTGCCTAATTTTAATTTATCAAACTTTTTCATATATTTCCTTAGTGGATATTATACTAACATAATTTATATATTTTGTCTATTTAAAGAATTTTATTTTGCTTATTAGCGGTAAGTCTTTAGCTTTGTTATTACATACATTTAATAGTCCTAGTAATACTATAAAACTAAATAACATATTTATTAATGCAAATAATATTCTAAGTGATAATGGTAGAATCATACATTTAATACCACTTATTAAGTCACATGGTGTACCAAAAATATATGATAAAGTTCTTTTAATAATTAAAAATATTAAATAAGTAAAAAGTATATTCATTCCATTAGCGGTATGATAGTGAACATAAGAGTTTTTCTTTGATAATATAAATGGCACTATAGGAATAAGATAAGAAACTATACTTAGTGTTTTACCTGATTCAATTTCTTCAAGTGAATAGTTTTCAGTATAATCTTCAGTGTTTAATAGTATTAATAATTTTTCTTTTAATTTGTTTTTCATTAGTTAATTATATGTTTAGGTATATTAAAAAGAACTAATGTATTTGCTTATTAATTTTGATATAATTGGTGTATGAAAACGATTGAATTAAAAGATATGTTAGAAAATGATGAGATGCTTAATAAAACTTTGTTTCATTTTGCTCCAAAAGCTAATTATGAAGTAATAAATAGAGAGGGTTTTAAAGCTGAAATTGGACAGAATGCTATGAATATCGAAGAGAATCCTAAAGTATTTTTTACACAGGGACCTATTAATCTTCTTAGAATAGCTGATGTATGGATAAGATGGATTAGTTGGCATGTAAGTCAAATAAAATATTTTGTTAAAAATGATGAAAATTGGTCTAATGAAAAGTTTGCTCAATTAAAAAATGATTTTGCTAGTGGAGATATTTTTACTGAGGATGTTTTAAGTGAAACTTATAAAAGATTTTTTGATATGTGTAGAAGTTTTGAATATTATACATTTGATTTAGATGAAGGTGTTGACTTTTCTTTTGATGATATTGACGAAGTTAAAGCAAAACACTTACATAATGGGGTTCTTTCTTTTTCACCTGCTTTTATGAAGATGTATGGACCATATTCTAACTTTACAAGTATTAAAACTGATGGATGGAATTTACATACTTTTCCAAGTAAAGGTGTAACTTTAGATAAATTATCGCATGTTGTTTCTAATGAATATGGAAGTGACTTTAATATGTTAGATATGATATTAGAAGTTAGAAGGAAATGTTTAACAAATCCAGAAAAAAAGAAACAAGTTTCTGAGCTTACATTCTTAAATGATTTCTTGGAGAAAACAGAGTCTTTAGAAGATAAATCTACTATGTCTATGTAAAGAGTAGTTTTTTTATCAAATAAAAAGTCCGACGTTAATCAGACTAAATTACATATGGCAGGGGTAGAAGGACTCGAACCCTCCCCAACGGTTTTGGAGACCGGCATGCTACCACTGACACCATACCCCTATGTAATACTTTTTTTCAAAAGCACTTTAATTATACAATATAAATTATAACAAATCAACATTTTTCTTTTATGCATACAATATATTAGGTGATTATATGCTTATAAAATATTCTACTAAAGAATTAGATTTATGTGCTAGACTAATGAGAGCTGAAGCGCTAGCTGAAGGAGATCTTGCAATGTTAATGGTTGGAAATGTTATTGTTAACAGAGCTATTGCTGATTGTTTAGACTTTAAAAAAATAAGAAGCATAACAGATGTAGTATATCAAAATCCTGGTGGTTTTGTTGGCACTAATAGTAGTCTTTTTAATAGTGGAAGCGCTACTACAAAAGAAAAAGAACTTGCTAAAAGAGTATTAAAAGGTGAATACTACTACCCTGCCACCAATGCATTATGGTTCTATGGACCTAAAAAAAATGAAGAATGTAAAAGTACTTGGTTCAATCAAAGAAATACTGGAAGATATAAAGGACATTGTTTCTATGCACCCGACCCTGGAGTATGTAATGAACTTTACTAAGTTTACACTAAAATAACTATCACTTTACTACTTATTATGTTATAATCTATATAGAATAAAGAGGTGGATTTATGGCAATATTTAGTACAACTCAAAAGAAAGATGTAAGCTCACTAGAGAGTGATTTAGATACACTAACTGAAAATATGAAAGTTATTGCTGGTAGTGTAGATGATATTAATGAACAAGTAGATGACTTTAAAGAACAATTTGATCAAGTTAAAGCTAATATTGACTCTATTGAAAAACAAATCAAGAACTTTATGATTGAAGTTAGAGGTAATACTTATGTAAGTAATGCAAGAATAGAACTTGAAAATAATGAAGAAGATTTAAATAAAAAATATGGTCAATATGATTTTATACGTAACAAATTAAATGAAATTGTTAACAATCTGGAAAAAGGATCTATTGAAAAGAATAAATTGTTAACACAAAGTGAACAAACTCATTTAAGTGATTCTAATTATTACCTAACACACTCTTTAATTGCTATATGTGCATGGCTTAAGAATGAAAGAAAACTTGCTCGTAAAGCAATAAA
>SFTR01000113.1 GCA_004560915.1 bacterium
ATACCAGAAAAGAAATTAACAACAATATCTCTAACAGCTAAAGTTAAAGCTGCAGATATAACACTAATAAAAGTTAAAAAATCTTTAAAGTAATCTTGCCATATAAGAAAAAAACAAAGTATAGTCAAAATAGTACAAGTAAGTTTAACCCTCTTATTCAAATTATATTTTTTCTTATCATTAGGATTAAAACGATTATTAATACCTTCAATAATTTTATAAATAAGTTTAAATACGAAGAATACAAATAAAGATTGAAATATTGATAAGATATACTTTTCATCTAAAGAAGTAAAATTAGCTATATAAACCATTATTTTATTGATATATTTCATATTATCATCCTTTCTACCTAAAATAAGCAGGTTCAACTAATATAACATATATGAATTAAATCTTTAAGTTAAAAAAATATAATTATTAAAATTTTACATAAAATGTGTAAATAAATGAATTGATTATTATATTTAATTGTGCTATAATCTATTCATAAATTTGTTTGAGGAATGTTATTAAATCCCTTTTTACAGTGATTCTAGGATAGTGGAAACTAGATAATATATTTAATTAACTCCTACCTCTATATATGCAAATTCGGCCTAAAAAGTCGTTAAAAAAGAAAGATAAATAAAGGATGGTACCGTCTTATTGACTCCTTGGCTACCATTCTTTTTATTTAGGAAGGAAGGAATGAAATGAAAAATGAAAAAATAACTGAAAGAAATAAAGACTTCGCATCATGGTATACTGATGTAGTAAAAGCTGCTCATTTAGCAGAATATTCAAATGTAAAAGGGTTTATAATATTTGAACCTAATGGTTATGCCATATGGGAAAATATTCAAAAAGTAATGGATAAGATGTTTAAAGAATTAGGACATCAAAATGTATACTTACCAGTTATGATACCAGAAAATTTACTTAAGAAAGAAGGAGAACTTGTAGAAGGCTTTGCTCCAGAAGTTGCTTGGGTAACAGAAGGCGGAAGTAATAAATTAGAAGAAAGACTTGCATTCCGACCTACTAGTGAATCTCTATTCTGTGATTATTATAAGAATATAGTAAAAACATATAGAGATTTACCAAAATTATACAATCAATGGTGTAACGTAATTAGATGGGAAAAAGAAACAAGACCATTCTTAAGAAGTAGAGAATTCTTATGGCAAGAAGGTCATACAGTTCATGCTACTGCATCAGAAGCTATGGAAGAAACAGATAGAATGTTAAATACATATAAAAGATTCTTTGAAGAGTATTTAGCTATTCCAGTAGTTACAGGAAGAAAAACAGAAAAAGAGAAATTTGCAGGTGCAGAATATACTCTTACAGTAGAAGCAATGATGCAAAACGGAGTATGTCTTCAATCAGCAACAAGCCATTACTTTGGTCAAAAATTCTCAAAAGCATATGACGTTAAATATGTAAACAAAGAAAATAAATTTGATTATTGTTATCAAACATCATGGGGTTCAACTACTAGAATGATAGGTGCTTTAATAATGGTTCATGGAGATGATAAAGGTTTAGTATTACCACCAAAAATTGCTCCAAAACAAGTATGTATAGTGCCTATTAAAATGACTGATGAACTACTTGAAGCATGTAGCAAATTAAATGATGAACTACATAAAAATAATATAACTTCATATATAGATACATCTGATAAGAGTGCCGGATTCAAATTCGCAGAAGCTGAAGTAAATGGAATACCTGTTAGAATAGAAGTAGGTCCAAGAGACTTAGAAAATAACAAAGTAACACTTGTTAGAAGAGACACTAGTGAAAAAGAACTTGTAAATATAAATGATGTATTAAATAATGTACAAAGACTATTAACTGATATGCAAGATAATCTTTATAACAAAGCACTTGAAAATAAAAAAAATAGAACATATGATGCTAAAACATTAAAAGAAGTAGAAGAAATTATGAATACTCATCCAGGATTTGTAAATGCACATTGGTGTGGAGACTTAGACTGTGAACTTAAAATGAAAGAAATAAAAGGTACTAAATCAAGATGCATAATTGAAACAAAAGACTATGAAGATGAAGTATGCGTAGTATGTGGTAAAAAGGCAAAACACAAAGTTGTATGGGGTATACAATATTAATTGTAAAGTTATATAGTTTTAATATAAATTACACCTAATTTTCACATTTGATAAATATAATTGATACATAAGGTAGGTGGTAAGTATAGAGTAAATAAACTAGTAACGATTACGATGTTAACAAGCACCTTAGGGTGCTTTTTTATTGCATTTTCTATATGGTATATGATAAAATAAAAACATAATAGGAAGTGTATAAGATGAATAAATGTGTAAATTGTGGAAATGACTTAATACCAGGAGATAAGTTTTGTAGGAGATGTGGAACACCCATAAATAATCAAAACAATATGAGTAATGGTATGCCTGGTCAAATGTCAAATAATAACGTTCATTTCACAAATAATATGAATACACAAACACAAAATAATACTGGATATAATCAATATAACAATAATTTTAATAATAATTTTAATAATAATCTAAATAGTAATGTTAACTATAATATGAATAGTAGTAATAATAAGGTACCACAAAGAAAAGATAATTTAAGTACTTTAATAGTTATTATAGTTGTATTAGTAATAGGAGTATTATTTATTCTTTTTATGCCAACTATAAAGAAATCAGCTGAGAATGATACAATTATCATAAAAGACAATCAAAATGATAGCAAAAAAGACAACAATAATAGTAGTATAAATACTGGTAAAGATAATAACTCAAGTAACAATAATAATAGAAACAATTCAAATCAAAAGAATACAATAACTTTTTATGAAACAACATTAAATAAAAGAAATGATTATTCATATAAATTTTCTAGTAGTGGTACTGCAAATTATTTAGTAGTTCAAAATAAAAACAATAATGATGAAGTAATAGTTCAAGGAATATATAAATCCTCTATAAGTAATATAAATAAAAATTCTTCAGTAATTAAACAAAAATATAGTCAAGCAGGATACAAAACAGGTGCAGCGAAATATACCACTTATAAAGGAAAAAAAATATATACTCTTGAAATTAGTAAAAGTTTTAGTAATGGTAGTAATACAGTTAAAATGCTAGTAGGCTTCTATGAAATAGAAAGCGGAATTGTAGCAAGTATCCAAATTGGTGATATAGGTTATACTAAATTTAACTATGCTGGATATGAATTCTTAGCAAATATATTTGATGGAGCTAAAGTATCATCAGCAATAA
>SFTR01000006.1 GCA_004560915.1 bacterium
TAGTAGAATCAATACTGATTACTTTAGAACTAATACTATCATATGTTTTAATTATTTTGCCATTCAAGTCTTCGAACACTAATTTTCCTTCATCATTTATTTTTAAAGTTCCAGCTTCATTTTTATTAGTATCAAAATTAAACATATTATCTACTTTAATAGATTTCTTAATTGAAAACTTATACTCTGTATCTCCATATTTAAAACATTCATATCCATTATCACAACTAAGATTAATATCTTCTAAATTTTTATCTTCTTCATTATCCTTATTCTTATCGCCTGTTTTATCAGCAATATCTTTATATTCTTGATTATAGTAATAAATCCCACCAATAACTAATATACATAAGAATACTATAATTAATATTTTTTTAATATTCATACACTTCACCTACCTATAAAAATTATAACATATTTATTCTTTAATATATACTCCATCCATAGAAAAACTTTTAGTATCTGTTATTTTAACATTAACTATATTTCCAATTAATTCTTTAGGCCCTTCTATATTAACAAGTTTCATATTTTCAGTATAACCACATACTTTAGTTTTATCTTTATCACTTAGTCCTGTTACTAAACATTTAACAATTGTATTATTCATTCTCTTATTAGCTTCATTACTATATTTATTTATAATTTCATTAAGTCTATGAAGTCTATCCATCTTAACTTCTTCAGGAATTGCATCTTTCATTAAAGCTGCTGGTGTATTTTCACGAGGACTATATGCAAATGTAAAAGCTCCGTCAAATTTACATTCATTTACAAGTTTTAATGTATCTTCAAAGTCTTCTTCAGTCTCTCCTGGAAATCCTACTATAATATCAGTTGTAATACTAGAGTTCTTTACTTTACTTCGAATACTATTATAAAGTTTTAAGTATTCACTACTAGTATATTTTCTATTCATAAGTTTAAGTATCTTATCACTACCAGATTGAAGCGGTAAATGAATATAAGGCATTATATTGTCTCGACTAGCTATTATATCAACCATTTCATCAGTAAAATCCCATGGATGACTAGTAACAAATCTAATTCTTTCTATTCCAGTATCACTTACATCACTAAGTAAATTTGCAAGATTATAGTCTTCATATAAATCTTTTCCATAAGCATTAACATTTTGTCCTAAAAGAGTTACTTCTTTATAACCATTTTTAACTAATTCCTTTACTTCATCAACTATTGCTTCATGCTTTCTACTTCTTTGAGTACCACGAGTATAAGGAACTATACAATATGTACAAAACTTATCACAACCATATATTATGTCAACCCAAGCACTATATTTACTTTCTCTTAACACTGGTACATTTTCAACAACATCACCTTCATAACTAAGTACTTCTATTTGTTGTTTCTTAGTATCAATCTTATTCTTAACTATTGATATTAAATTATCTAAATTATGAGTTCCACATACAAAGTCTACATATTTATATTTATTAAGTATATCTTTTACTACAACTTCTTCTTGAGCCATACATCCACATATACCAATCAATAAATTAGGTTTACTTTGTTTCAAATGCTTTAAAACACCTAAAAAACCAAATACTTTGTCATGAGCATTCTCACGTATTGCACAAGTATTAAGAATTACAACGTCAGCTTTCTCAATAGAATCCACAAGTTTAAAACCAACACTCTTCATCATACCTCTTATCTTTTCAGAATCATGTTCATTCATTTGACAACCATAAGTTCTAACAAAGAATGTTTTACCTTCTCCAAACTTATCAAAATTCTTATCATAATTTACATACTTTATTTCATTTTGATTTCTCTTTTTAGCATCTAACATATTAGGTGTTTTCATAATAATCAACTCCGTCACATATTATAGCAAATATTAAATAAAAAAGAAACAATATGATTTAATTGTTTCTATACATAGTTTTGTTTTACACTATTTATAAACTCTAAAGTTTTTTCTAAATTCATTTCTCCTATTTTTTCACCTATTACTTTTCCTTTACGAGTTATAAATGTATAAGGATAACCCCCAGTATAATTTTCTAGTTTATATGTGTTAATATATGCATTCTTATCCTCAGGACTTAGTTTATCAGTTTCAATAAAATATAATTTATTTTTACTTTTTTTAGTAGCTTCTATAATAACTGGTTTAAAATTAGTACAATGTGGACACCAACTAGCAGCAATAACATTAATAACATAATAATCTGAATTAACTAAATTCATCCATTCTTCTTTATTAAATTCAGTTTTTACATGTTCTTCTTCAAAATATTCATCTGCATCATTTTCTTTAGGTTCACTACTATTATCATTATTCTTATTATTATTATTATTTTCTTCATCTAATAAGAAATTATATGTTCTTCCATCTTTACATATACAAGTATCTCCTTCTATAACAAAAGTACTACTACAATAGTTAGAACATCTCTTTTCATAAGAATTATCATCAGGTCTCGGATATGTAATGAACCAAACAACAAAGAATATTATCATTGCAACAATAATACCCCATATAATAAAATACCACATCAATACTTTATTAAGTCTAGGATCTCGTTTATTCATAGTAGCACAAAATATAATTCCTATTAATGGAAAGAATATCATAAATAAAATACCAATTAACAAATAATTAACATCTCCATTATCAATACAATTCCCACATATAGGGCAAAATCTGGTATTATCAATTAAATTACCACATTTTCTACACTTTATTTTCATAATTCACCTCTTAAATTATTAATCTATCTGACTAATCACACCAGAAAATAAAAACCACATCGCTGCTACAAATATAATAACTGACACAATAGTTATTATAAAATACCATTTAAGTACTTTCTTAAGTCTTGGTTCTTCTGACATCTTAACTAGATTAAATATTATTCCCACTAAAGGAAATGTAATAATTAACACTATTCCAATAATAAGAATATCATCATTTTGAGCCTTAGTCCCACAATAAGGACAAAATTTACTATTATTTATCTCTCTACTACATTTTACACATTTCATAAATTTACCACTTTTTAATTTTCAGCTTTATTAAACTCACCTATCATAAAAATTATAACATAATTAAAAAGATTTAAAAACTAATTTAAATCTTTTAACTCAAATATTACATCACGAAGTTCAGTAGCTCTTTCAAAGTCAAGCCTACTTGCTGCTTCTCTCATCTCTATTTCAAGTTTATGAATCATATCATTCAACTCTTTCTTAGAGTATTTTTTCTTTTCAATCTTTTGTTCTTCTACTTCGTTAGTAATTGCTTCTTTAATATCTTTAACTATTGTTTTAGGAACAATACCATGCTCTTTATTATATTTTTCTTGTATAGCACGTCTTCTATTAGTTTCACTAATTGCAATTTTCATCGCATCACTCATAGTATCAGCATACATTATTACTTTACCATTTTGATTTCTAGCAGCTCTTCCTATAGTTTGTATTAAACTTCTATCACTTCTTAAGAATCCTTGTTTATCAGCATCCATTATACATATTAATGATACTTCTGGTATATCAATACCTTCACGAAGAAGATTTATTCCAACTACTACATCTATCTTACCAAGTCTAAGATTACGTATTATATTAAGTCTCTCTAGAGTTTTAATTTCATTATGTAAGTATGTTACTTTATATCCAAGTTCTTTTAAATATGATGTTAATTCTTCACTCATACGTATAGTAAGTGTAGTAATAAGTACTCTTTCATTCTTAGATATTCTATCATTTATTTCTTCAATAATATTATCTATTTGATTCTTAGTTGGTCTTACATCAATTATAGGATCTAATAATCCAGTTGGTCTAATAATTTGTTCAACTGGTTTATCTACAAGAGAAAGTTCATAATCTCCAGGTGTTGCTGAAACATATATTACTTGGTTAAGTTTAGCTTTAAATTCATCAAACTTCAAAGGTCTATTATCCATTGCACTAGGAAGTCTAAATCCATAATCAACAAGAGTTTGTTTACGCATATGATCTCCATTATACATACCTCTTACTTGAGGAAGTGTAACATGACTCTCATCTATTACAAGTAAAAAGTCATCTGGGAAAAAGTCTATTAATGTAGTTGGTGTTTCACCTGCGTCTCTAAGCGACATATGTCTACTATAATTTTCTATGCCATGACAAAAACCAGTCTCTTTAAGCATCTCTATGTCATACATAGTTCTCTCTTTAAGTCTTTGCTCTTCAAGAAGTTTGCCTTCTTCATGTAATTCTTTAAGTCGACTTTCAAGTTCTGCTTCTATTCTCTTAGTTGCTTCTTGTATTTTTTCATCACTAGTTACAAATAATGATGCTGGGAATATACTTATCGTTTTAACACTACTATTTACTCTACCAGTAAGTGGATCAAATAAACTTATTTTATCTATTTCATCTCCAAATAACTCTACTCTAATACCACTCTTCTTTTCACCAATAGGTATTAATTCTATAGTATCTCCCTTAACTCTAAAAGTACCACGTTTTAAATCAAAGACACTTCTTTCATACTGCATACCAACTAACTTTTCAAGTATAGCATCTCTATCAATTATATCGCCTACTGAAAGATTAAGCATCTTATTTATATATTCCTCTTTTTCACCAATACTATATATACAAGAGACACTAGATACAATTATAGTATCGCGTCTATCTATTATAGCAGCAGTTGCAGCATGTCTTAATTCATCTATTTCATCATTAATACTAGAGTCTTTTTCAATATATAAGTCTTTACTTGGTACATATGCTTCAGGTTGGTAGTAATCGTAGTATGAAACAAAGTACTCAACTTTATTATTAGGAAATAACTCTTTAAATTCAGCATATAATTGTCCAGCAAGTGTTTTATTGTGTGCAAGAATTAACGTAGGCTTATTAGTTTGAGCAATAATATTTGCTATAGTAAAAGTTTTACCAGTACCAGTTGCACCTAAAAGTACTTGATTCTTTTTACCACTATTAACACCATCAACAAGTTCTTTAATTGCTTCTGGTTGATCACCACTAGGTTTATATTTACTTACCAATTCAAACATAATAACACCTCTCTAAATATTATTTCTCTTTTTGCTTTTTATATTCTAACACCTACATCAAATCAAAACAAGCGAACAAAAGAAAAAAGTAAACAAATGTTCACTTTAATTATTATAATATACTATTCTTCCATCCATTTGTTGAAAGAATTTATTAAATTTGTCTATCTCTAGTTTTTCTTTTTTACCTGTATTTGGATCATTATAATATATATAATCACTATCTATTCCAGTAACAAGTATCGCATGTTCATGTATTGGCCATCTAACTATTTCACCAGTTTCATAATCATACCATTTATCTTGTTCTCTATAAATAATACCTTCTTCCAAATCAGTAGTAAACCAAGCTTCAATTGGATTTTTCTTTAATAATATTTTATATAAATCATCTACTGTTACATTCTTCTTAGTAAGTGCTCCATCTTTAAACTTATTTGCAGTCTGTCTAATAGGTTCATTAAATACTCCATAAGCATATTTGCTTTTAGGATTACCAACAAATTCTTTTTCAGGATTAGCTCCTTTTACATTGTCACCACTACCATATGGAACAGGACCTTTAGGTAACTCATCAATAATATCATCTATAGTTACATCAATTCCATAATAGCTAAGTAACATATACAAAGATACACTCTCACATCCAGTTGGATAATCTGGATACTGATATACTGGATCCACATCTAACAATATTTGTTTATATCTTACACTTTTCTCTTGTATATTATAATTACTTTTATCATTAACTTTATTATCATCATTTCCACCACTAAAATAACTATAACCAAAATATCCTAAAGATAAGAATAATATAAACAAAATTAACTTTGGTATAAATTTAAGTTTTCTTCTTCTAACTCTAGCCACTTCTTACTCCTCTATATATTATATTTTATCATAATTAAATATAACTCTTCATAATTTAATAGTTTTAATGTAAAGTATATAAAAAACTATAACAATTTAAAGTGACATCTAAATGGCTTCACACTTCTTCTCTTTCAAATAATTTCTTACTTAACTCTCTAGCAGTTACATCACTATGTATTCCATAATTATAAGTTCTAAATATTATATTCTTACAGACTTTTCTATATATCATTCTAATATTTTTCCATCTAGTTTCTATTTTTCTACCAAGTACTTCATATAACATTTTTAATTCACCATTAGAAATATCATTATAAATAGGTATTCCATCTTTAGAAGCATAATAGTCAAATTTATCATTTATATCTTGAAAATAAAATTGTTTTATTTTTAAAAACATTTCTACTTTATAATCACTTATTTCATCTATATTACCTATACCAACTGGATACATCAAACTATTATTTTTATATTTTTTAAATGGTAATATAAGTGTCCCTGAAACACCACCAGCTATTACTAATTTAACTATATCAGGATGCAATAATGCAAATCTATTCACAAAGATACCAGAACTAGAAAATCCATAAAGAATAAGTTTGTCATCAATAACTATATCATTATCATATAATCTTCTCTTAGCATCCTTAATCATATTTACTATTTGTTTGTCAATTCTTTCTTCTTTATTTTTAAATATTTTTCTTAATAAATCATTTTTTGATATTAATGGACAAATAATTGGATACCTAGTTTTGCTATTAACATAATGAATATTATCTTTAAAACTCTTAAATTCTTCATATAACTGTTCTATTTCATTATCTAAATCATAATTTATTCCCTCTAAAACAAGTATAGTATGATCTTTAATATCATTTGGTATAAATAATAAATATTCAAAATTAAAACCATCTTTTATAGAAGAAGGTACTCTATATAACATACCACCATTCTTAAGATTATTTTTAGGATTAATTACTTCTAAAAAAGAATCATCAAAATTTATATATTTCATATTTATCATCCCATGCTTTTTATTCTAAATTTATAATATCAAAAAAAGAAGAAACTATCAAATAATAGTTTCTAGTTTATACTCTTCTAACAGGTCCATCATAATGTACCATAGGAATATCTTTATCTTCAGGTACCATTCTTACAAAATCACTTAATTCATAAGGAAGTATATCTTTGGTTGTTACAAACATACCAGTAGTTCCATTATGCATAGGAGTTCCTTCTTTTACTTTAACTACTCCTGGAAGAGCATTAATCATATCAATATTACATAGTTTTGGTATAAAGTACTCAACTACTGCATCTTTATCTTCATAAGTAACTTCTATACTTAAAGCATGTCCTTTATCTCTAACCATCATAAGTGATTTATTAACAGCTGGAAGACCTATTAAATCAACATCACCAGCGCCAGTATCTTTAGGAAAACTATCAAATATACTTTTAGTTTCACTATGACTTTTACCATATAATGTTATACCATAATACCCATCACTTCTAGAATCAATAACATTTAAAGATTGAAGTAACTCATTATTATTCATAGTGTATGAATGATATAAATGTAATAACTCATTAATAGAAACTATATTACCAGGAAAACTCTCTATACTATTAAATCCAGTATATCCAACAAAATGTCTTTTAACTTCTTGAACAAACTCTTCTCTCATACCAGAAACTCTAGTACTAAAGAATCTTCTAATTTCATTTGGTTCATATCTAACACCAGCACATTCATTCATAATACTAGTTATAAATTCATCTATTCTTTTAATAGTATCTTTATCTAAATCAAGACTTTTTCCCATAGCTTTAAAATCAAATTTAAAGTCTCTTAATCCATCATATAATTTATCCATATATTTAACTATTGAATCATTACTATATAAGTCAGTTTCTGTTGGTACTAAACTATGTAATTCTTTTTTAACACCTAAATTAATACCAAAGAATCTTTCCATTTTATCAGTTTTTTCTTGTTTTATATCTTCTTCTGATTTCTTAAATATATCAAACATGCTTCACCTACTATAAGTATATAATACTATATTTTTAATTATTTATAAACTTATTTTTAAATTCTTCATCATCAAAATAGTTAATTCCAATATCTTTTTTAACTTTATTAAGTAATATATTAGTATGTTCTACTGCTTTTAAGGTACCTTGTCTTAACATTTCAAATACTTCTAGTTTACGTTTTTCATAATTTTCACGTCTTGTTCTAATAGGTTCCATTACTTCTTGCATAACATCATTTAAGAATCTCTTAACTTTCATATCACCTAAACCACCACGTTCATAGTGTGCTTTTAATTCATCTAGATTTTTATATTCAGGTAAGTATTTCTTAAAATGCTCATCTGTAGCAAATGCTTCTAAATATATAAATACTGTATTATTTTTAGTATCTCCTGGATCCTCTACTTTAATATGATTTGGATCAGTATACATACTCATAACTTTTCTCTTTATTTCTTCACTTGTGTCTTTCAAATATATACAGTTACCAAGAGATTTACTCATCTTAGCATTTCCATCAGTACCAGGAAGTCTTGAACATTTTTCATTATCTGGAAGTATTGCTTCAGGTAATACTAAAGTATCAGTTTTATATATTCTATTAAATGCATTAACTATTTCACGAGTTTGTTCTATCATTGGAAGTTGATCATCCCCTACTGGAACATACTTAGCCCCAAAAGCAGTTATATCAGCAGCTTGACTAATTGGATAAGTAAAGAATCCTACTGGTATATTATTTTCAAAATTTCTAAGTTTAATTTCATTTTTAATAGTTGGATTTCTTTGAAGTCTAGCAACTGTTACTAAGTTTGAATAATACATTGGAAGTTCATATAAAGCAGGTATAGCACTTTGTAATACAAATGTTGTTTTATCTGGTTCTAAACCTGCAGCTAAATAATCAAGCATAACCTCCATTACATTTTCTCTAATCTTCTCTGAATTATCTGCATTATCAGTAAGTGCTTGCAAATCAGCTATCATAACAAATTGATTATATTTTCCACTATTTTGTATTTCTACACGTTTTCTAAGTGACCCAACATAATGTCCTATATGTAATGGACCTGTAGGTCTATCTCCTGTTAAAGTTATTATTTTTTCTTTCATAAATTTCATCTCTCCTTAAATATTAATATTTTTTATTTTTTTAGTTATTAATATTTAACACCATCGAAAATCCTTATAATATTTTATCATTTCACACCTCTAATAAAAAAATCTTACCCTAAACTAGGATAAGATTTATAATTCTTATTTTGCCACCTAAAATAGCTTACCTATACCATCATATAGTCCTTTTGTTAACGAAGATGAGTACTTCGTATTATCCTACTTTTAATTCAGATAATCTTTCATTGGCCCATTCAATATAATCAATCTTATGACTTTCCATCAACCAGTCACTTTCTATAAAGAATCATATATCTACTCTTCCAAATCAACAATTTACGAGTAAATTATAATATATTTTTTATACGTTGTCAACTTTTATACTCCAACACTCATAGTTTCAGGAAGTGTACTACCACCATCTATTACTATTCCTTGTCCAGTTATATAACTTGCTTCATCACTTGCAAGAAAAGCAGCTAGTTCTCCTAACTCTTCTATAGTTCCAAGTCTCTTCATTGGAATACCTATTCTAATTCCTTCTATAACACTTTTTGGGTCTTCACTATTAGAATCTTTTGCAATACCATCTACCATTGGTGTCATTATATATCCTGGCATTATAGCATTTACTCTTATATTTCTACTAACTAGTTCCATTGCAAGACCTTTAGTAAATCCTATTAATGCAGCCTTGGTAGTCGCATAAGCACATTCTCCAGTATCAGCTACCATAGGTCCAGTAACACTAGATAAATTAACAATACTACCATTATCATTAAAATATTTAAGACATGATTTAGTTACATTCCAAGTACCTTTTATATTAACATCAAAATGAAAATCTCTAACTTCATCACTCATATCCATAAAATTTTCTATTTTTGCAACACCTGCATTATTAACAAGCACATCAATATTACCAAATATCTCTTTTGTCTTCTCTATAGCTTCATTTACTTTATCTTTATCTCTTATATCAGCATGAAAACCTATAACATCATGTCCCTCGTTATTAAGTTTAGCCACTATAGCACTTACTGACTCATCATAATCAATAATAGATACTTTAGCTCCATATTTTAAGAATACTTTAACTATTCCAAGACCATTACCCATAGCCCCACCTGTTACTACACATACTTTATTCTTTAATTTCATAATTCACCTCAATTTTATAATAACAAAAAAGTAACCCAATTAATAGTTACTTATTACAATCAGTTGTACAATAATCAAAAGAAACATCATTAATCATTTTAGATAATCTATTCTTAAGACCATCCAAATCTTCATTTTTCCAATAATCTTCAGGTTTTTCATATCCTTTAGTATCATAAGATGTTTCATCATCAAAACCAACAATTTTACCTTTATTAACAGCTATAACAGCAGGCACATAAATTCTCTTATTTCCTTCTTCATCATATTTTAAATAATCTTTTAATAATTCAACAGTTTTCTTATAATCATCAGTATTATTCTTTCTATCTTTTAAAATATTAAAATAATATATTTTATCTAATTTTGCCTTTTTAGCAACTTCATTCAAATAAGGAACATATCCTTTACACCAAGGACATTCAGGAAAACCCAAATACACAATTCCAGTACCATTTTTAAGTATTTTATTTATTTCTTCAAGTGTTTTATAAACAAATACATTATCATTATCAATAGAATATTCACTGGCGAATTTTTCAGCATCTGTTTCTTTATTTTCTATACTTGTGAATACTTTATAGAATCCGATACTACATGCTAAGACTAAAACTACTATTCCAATAATGGTATATAATTTTTTGTTCTTTTTATCTTTTTTCTTCATAATCTACATCCTTACATTATCATTTTAATATATTTTTATAAAAAATACTATAAATTTTAAGTTTAGATACTAAACTTAAGGTTGAGTTATTTATTACAACTAGCAAGTGATAATGGAATTTTATATGTAGTAGTTTTACCATTCTTACTAGCAAGTATTTCAATATATAAATGATTATTACTATAACTCTTACAATTAGATTCATAATCATCTATTACAAATTCTACTTCATGTAAATATTCTTCAAGAGTAACATTTTCTTCCTTTTTATATTCACTTATTTTAGTAGTTACATCATCATGAGAATCATAAAGAATACATTCTATATTATCATAAGTATTATTATCATCTCCACCACAATATTTAACATTAGAAATATATATAGAAGATTTATCTTTATTATAAGATATACTTCCTGATATAGTAAAATCTTTACATGAAGCACTTAATGTTTTAAATTCAAACTTTTCTTTATGAAAAAACATAAGTCCAACAAGAAGTAATAACAGAATAACTAAAACTATAATAATAGGTATATAATATTTATGACTTTTACTTTTACTTACACTTTTATTTTCACCATCAAGTATATCATCTATATTTATATTAAAATCTTTACTCATTTGTTTTATTATAGAAATATCTGGTATATTTTTACCATTTTCCCATTTACTTACTGCTTGATAGGTAACACCATATTTAAGAGCTAAATCAGCTTGAGTTAAATTATTATTTTTTCTAAGTTCTTTAATAAATTTTCCAATTTTCTCTTGATCCATATTTACTCCATTCATAAGTATTATATCAAAAAAAGAATAATTTTTAAATTACTCTTTTTCTTTTCTATTAGTTCTAATTTTAGGTTCTCTAATACCCTTCTTTTGCATTCTATCAGTATAATATAAGAATCTATTACTAATATCACTTTCAAGAACGCTTAATAACATTTCTCTATCTCCATAACTTTCATATTTATACTGACTAGGTCTTAAGAAATAGAATGTATCATTATTAATTAAATCTTGACTTAATACTAATTCATAACCTCCATACTGACATAATATATTTTCTTTAGTATTTTTAGTTCTTCTTGATAAGTTTACTACATTACCATTCTTAACGAATACACTAAGTGGTAACAATAAAGTATCTTTACTTACTTCTTCTTTTGTTTTAACACTCACTGAATCACAGCCTAAAGAAATAAAGTTATCAGTATCAAGATTACCTAATATAAATGGTTCATATCTAGTACTTACTGCATCATTAGGATAACTAATAAATATATTATACTCATCATCAGTAACCATAGATAATAATATTTTATCTTTATCTTCATCAGTAAACGAAATATTTTCAAGAACTTTTAAATTTTCAGCACTAAATTCACCAGTTTTAGCTCTATCTAATAATTTAATTATCTTTTCATAAGTATTAATAGCACTACTAATTTTATCTTTATCTTTATCAGGATTTAATACTAATAATAAACCTTTATATTTAGCTGTTAAAGTAAGTTTTAACTTAGTAATAGTTGACTTAATACTTTTATATTCATTTATTCTTTTTTCAATTTTCATCTTAGTACTAGTAAATGATTTATTAATTATAGAAGAATCTATTTGTTCTATTAAATCACTATTTTCTTCTTCACTAACAAATGATTTGTCTATTTTTCTAACACTTCTTACTAAAGCAAGATATTCTTTTCTATGTTTTTCAAAATAATTAGATATTCCTTTAACTTTAGTTTTAAAAACTCTAAAAATTTCTCTTTCTTCTTCACTAGTTAAATTAGAGTTTTCTAAGATACTTTTATAATATTCTCTAAGTTCTAAGAAAGACTTACTAAATGAATAGTCTTCATCACATAAATTATTTGATACAATTTTATCTAAAGCATTATTTATATATACATTTCTTGCTTTTTTCATACCATTTAATCTTGTTAAGAAAGTATCTACATCAGTATTATAATCTAACTCATATTTAAATGAATTAGGTATTTTATTAGCTAAACGATATCTAGTTTCTTCATTTCTATAAGTAACTGTAATTAAACCATAAAACATATCTAATGCTCTTCTTAATTCTTCATTATTAGTAGCATTTTCAATATTACATTTATTATATAGATTAACTACATCATTTTTAAGTTTAGAATCACTAGCACTTTCAAAGTATTTACGTAAATTAGACATGGCCCTTGCTTTATTCATAAAGAATATAACATCATCACCCATATCAAAATCATTACTTTTAGTAGTTTTATTTACTCTATCAATATGTTGTTTTAAATAATCATAAGCATTATTAATATCAATAGTTTTTTGATTATATTCTTTAAGTTCAATTTCACTTGAACTGGCATGTTTATCTGGATGATATTGTTTTATTAATTCTCTATATCTTTTAGTTATCATTTCTATAGTTAATATTGTATCTAAATCAAATCCTAATATAATTCTAGCATTTGCAATTGACATAATTAACCCCCCTTTATCCAAAAGCTACTACATTATATCACATTTGATACAATAAGTCAAATAAAAGCAAAAAGACTACTTATTAGTAGCCTTATTTTTTATAGTAAGTTTCATACATTGTTTATTAACAAATGATATATCAACATTCTCTATGAATGCTCCAGGAAGCAGTATACTTACAAGATATGATTTTATTTCAGGAAGTGTTTTTCCTTTTATTTTAGCAGCTGCTGAGTATTCATTTCCGCCACCACCAAATAATCTCATTATTTTAGATACATCTATAAGTCCTTTACTTCTAGCACTCATACTTATCGTCTCATCATCTATATATGCCATTGCAAAACTACAATTAATATTGTATTTAAGTAAGTAATCCGCTGCTTTAGCAATATCTTCAGGTTCATATATTCTTCCACTATCTTCAGAATCAGATGCTATTGCAAACATAAATGTTTGAAAATCAGTATTATCAACAAGTCTTTGAATAGCTCTATCATGTTCAAAATCTTCTAAAAACATATTATTAGCTATAGTTGGGTCAGCTCCTGATGCAGTAAGCATTGATGCTACCTCAAATGTTCTTGCACTAGTATTTTTACTTAACTTATTGGTATCAAGTATTATACCAGCAAGTAAATAATTAGCATAATCAGGAGATAATTTAACTTCATATAAACTTAATAATCTTGCTACCTCTTCACATACACTAGATACTTTATCATCAACAAATAAATAAGGTGTCTTAATAGTATGTTCATCTGTTTTATGATGATCAATTACCATAATATTCTTAAAATCTTTTAAATATCTTTCTGTACAAAGTAAATAATCTTTATTAGCATCTACCGCTATCATAAGACTTTTATCAGTCAAATAAATAGACAAATCATTAGAACGTATAAATTCAAAATTACCTTTAACACTATCTAAGACCTTCTTAGTTTCAACTTCTAGTTTTTCATAATCATCATCTATTACAATATAACACTTTTTATTATTTTTTTTACATATTAAAGCCATACCAATAGAAGCACCTAATGCATCAAAATCAGGCCTCATATGTGGAACTATAAATACACTATCATCTACTTCTAATAATCTATCTAATACACCTTTAATACACTTACTCTTTTGCATATTATCTCCATTTCAAATAATACCCTATATTATAGTAAAAAAGACTCTAAAAAGTCAATTATGAGTCTTTATTATCTAAATAATTTGTATTAACACTTTTATCTATTTCATTATTTATTTCTTCTTCATCTACTATTAAATCATACTCATCTTCACTATTACTAACAGGTATTCTTATTTTTGCATCTCCTACTATCTCAATACCAAGTTCTTTAGATATAGTATATTTAATTGTTTTATCCTCATTTGATACATCTATACATGTAGGATTCTTAAGGCTCCTAATAATGATTTCAGAGTTATCATTTAAGTCTCCATTCTCTCGTACTTTAACTCTGACTTTTTCTTCATAAAACATCTTCTTACTTACAACATTAGTCTTAGTATTATTATCATAACTATACCATATATTAATATCATAACTTCCATTTATTTTGATATACTCTTCATCCTTCTTACCTTTTATTTTATGATTTATTACCCAACATCCAAGTACAGTATCAACATCAGTATCAGTAGTAAGTTCATAATCATTTTTAAATGTTTTCTTCCCCTTACCAATAACAGTCTTAGTAACAATCTCTTTATAATTATTAAACATAGGCAATCCTCCTATAATAGAATATGCTTAATATTTATTTTTGATAAAAAAATAAGAGATTTTATTAATCTCTTACTAATTTAAAGATTCATTTAAATATAGATTTTTATATAATTCACATGTTTTTAATAATTCTTTATGTTTTCCTGTAGCAACCACTTTTCCTTTATCTACAACATGTATTACATCAGCATCCATTATAGTAGAAAGTCTATGAGCTACTATTATAACTGTATGATCACATACTAAGTCATCTATTGTTTTCTTAATATAGTTTTGACTGTTATTATCTAAAGCACTTGTTGCTTCATCAAATAGAATTATCTTACTATTTCTTGCAAGTGTTCTTGCTATAGATAATCTTTGTTTTTGACCACCAGATAGATTAACACCACCTTCTCCTAAAATAGTATCATAACCTTTAGGTAAAGACATTATATAATCATCTAGATAAGCCATTTTACAATATTTACGAATCTCATCTAATGTAAGATTCTCATCTACAATAAGAAAATTCTCTTTAATACTTCTATTAAATATAAATGGTTCTTGTCTTATTATAGATATATTCTTTCTAAGTTCATCTTCTTTTAATTCTTTGATATTAACATCATCAATAAGTATTTTACCTTTATTTACATCAAATATTCTAGTTAATAGATTAAATAGCGTACTCTTTCCTTGACCAGATGCTCCTACTATAGCTACCTTTTTATTTGGTTCAACTAACAAATTAAAGTTATTTAATGTATCTCCCTCATCTGGATAAGCAAAAGATACTTTATCAAATTTAATAACTCCTCTTACGTCTTCTAATTCTTTAAGACCAAACTTTTCATCATTAAATAATCTATTATCTAAAATATCATTTACTCTTGAAACTGATACTTTAACACTTTGATATGTTTGTATTAACTCATTAACATTTTCTATCATATTAGTAAATCTATATACATAGTATGTCATAGCAACTAAAAATGTAAGTGATACTTGATTATAATATAAAAGTACAATACAAGTAGCAAGTACTCCACACTCTAATATAGATTTAAGTAAACTTGTCATAATATCAAAATTCTTTTTAGTATCAATTTCTCTAGATGATTTATCGTATAATACTCTAACAATATTAATAGCATTATTTATTAAGTTATTTTTAACTCCTAATGTTTTTATTTCTCTTATACCTCTAATTGATTCATTTGTTAAAGATATAAACTTATCTTGTTCTTTCTTTCTATCTTTATGAATACTCTCTAATATAGGATTATATTTCTTAATTACAAAGTATAGTATTACTACAATTACTATTATTTCTAATCCAATTATCCAAGAATTTATAAATATATATACTAGTAAGACCATTGATGTAACAAACGCAGTTACCATATTTAATAGTCTTAAAAATACAAAACTTAATGTATCAGCATCATTTGTTATACGATTAATTATTTCTCCTGAAGACATCTTTTCAAATGCCACTGCTGGTAAATTAATTGCTTTCTTATATGTATAAAATTCTAACTTTCTTGTTAAAACACTTTCAAGTTTAGAAAGCATTGATTTAGCTTTAAGATATAAAATTCCATCAGTAGTAATCTCTAATATAAAATATATTCCAATATATATAAGTGCAGCCTTAAGATTTAACTCTGTAATAGATTCTACACTCTTACCATTTAAATAACCAGTGAATATCTCACAAAATCCACTTATTATTACTATTATACTCGATAAGATAAGTTTACCCTTTTCTTCTTTCATTAACTTAATTAGAGGCTTAAATTCTTTAAAATCTTTCATTCTTACCTCCAAAAAAATACTACTCTGATAAGAGTAGCTTTAATACTTAATACTAAACGTTTAAAGTTTGTGGAAAACATTGAAGATTCCCACTTCCTTTATCAAAACTCTTATCATTAAAAACATATAAATTCAAATTTAAAATCTTCATTTCTTCCACCTTTCTCTTTAAATTCAACAAAAATATATCACATAAATTTCATAAAGTCAAATTTTATAATTTCATACCCTCATCAAAGTCCCAATCCCAATCTTCAAATTCTTCATTTGAAACTGTTATTTCACTTTTCTTTTGTTCTTCTTCAAGTCTTAATTCTTCTTCTGTTTTTAAACTTGGCATAATACTATTTAATGAATCTAATACATAATTTATAGTATCAATATTAGTTTTATGTACATCATCACTTATAGTTAAATTATCATTATTCCTTAAGTAATTAAATGATTCAACTATATCATCATTAATTCTTCCAAGTACTGAGTCAATACTTTCCACTTCTTTTTCTTTTACTGGAGTATTGTCTCTAACTTCACTATTACCTTTGAATTTCTTTTTTCCATCAATAAGCATATTTTTAAAGTCATCATTATTAATACCTTCACGTTTGTGAAACACCTCGTTATCAGGTACATATCCTTCATAATTATGTTTTCTCCTATATTTAGGATTTCTAACTATTCTTTTATTTTCTACATCTAAGTATCCAACTATAAAATCAGGATCTATTCTATAATTTTGACTAAATTCAGATTCTTCATCTTTAAATTTATTCCATAATCCTTCTTTATAAAAACATTCATATGGGATACCAAGAATTACCAAGCCTTTATATTCTCTATGAATCCAATTTAATAAACTACTATAGTCTTTATAGTGCATATCTTCACTACCATAATCCATATTTTGTAAAACAGCAGTTGATGTTAAATTAGGAAGTTTATATTGAAGACCAGTTTCACATATAGTTTCTGCTGTCTCAGGAAAAGTCCCATGCAAAGCAACCATTACTTCATCATTATCAAGATTAGTTAATAAACCATCAAACTCATCTATTAGTTCTTTACCAAAATAACCTCTTGCTTCGCTCTCAGTTTCTTTTCTTGATAATTTAACTGGCAATAATCTTTCTTTTATACTACTAGAAAATTCATTAATAACATCAATTAATTCACTACATTTTTCTTTTGAAAATAATGATGGATTATATAAGTTACAACTTCTTACAAAATCTAACAATTTATTTATTTGATTTCTATCATAAACATATTCTTTTTTAACACTATTGTATTCTATCACTATACTCACCTATAAAAATTATAACATAAAAACATCTAAAGTTATTTTCATTATACCAAATTAAAAGTAAACACTTTTTTATTTGTGTCTACTTTTAATTTACCACTTCAGTAATCTTTTGATTACATCTTTTACTTTATATTAAGAATTACATATTCAGAATGTCCATTCGTTCTAATAGGTATTCCCCATCCTGCAATACCTGAAGTAACTATTTTATTAAGACTACCATCTTTTTCATAACCATATACCATTTCAGAAGTTCTAAATAATACTTCAAATAATTTAATTGGAAATATTTGACCAGCATGAGTATGTCCACTAAGTACTAAATCAATATTATTATCTTTATTACTCTTATAATCTACCGGTATATGAGCAAGTGCAATCTTAAAGTCATCACTATTAACATTACTAACTAAATCACTAATACTCTTTTTATATCCATTGCTTCTTCCAATAATAGTTAATTCATCATTAATTCTATAACTTTCATCTTCAAGTATTACAATACCATTATTAACAATATTATTACTTAATATTTCTTTACTATAATTTTTTTCATTATTATAAATATTCTCATCATGATTACCATAACTATAGAATATTCCATAATTAGTTTTAAGTGAACCTAATATTTTAAAACATTCTTTCATACCATCTAATGTAGTACTCTCATCTACTATATCACCAGCAAGAAATACAAAATCAGGATTCAATTCATTTATTTCAATTACTACCTTCTCTAAACCTTCTTTTCTAGTTGCTAAACCATAATGTAAATCACTTATAAGTATTCCTTTATAACTATTATTTAATTTATTATTAGAACTAATTTCATAATTAACACTCTTGATATCATAAATATTATACAATCCATAAATTACACTTAATATACTAAAAATAACTGGTAATATTAAATATATCTTCATAAACCATTTATACTTCTTTAACAACTTATAGAATATCATAATAACTAAATATATAAGAACTAAATAAAGAATAAATATAGCTAATATAGATATATACTTATTCATCATACCAAATATTATAGAACAATAAAATAATACAATGGCTATAATACATAAAATGTTTTTATTAATCTTAATCTTTAATTTTTCACATACTCTAAATAAATATTTATAAAAAACAAGTGTGAAAAACATAAATACTATGAAAGCTAATATACCAATCATATAAAACATACTTACCACCGCAACAATTATAACATAGTATTTTTATTTTGATTAAGTAAATAATATAATTATGGATATAATAAGTAAACTAAAATCTAAAAAAGAATATATGCCAGATCTTCAATTAAAAGAAGTCTCTTTTGGTATAAATAAAATTTATATTGTTAATATTCAAACTGTATCTTCAAGTACTCTTACTAATGAATTTATTCTTGATTATATTTCTAAACGAAGTTTACTTAAAAATGAACTTATAACCTCTCTTAAAAAAGATATTATGAATTATATACCATCTATTAGTTTTATAGATATTGATTCTAAAGATGTAATGGAATACTTATTTAATGGTTTTAGTATTATTATTTATCATGATGAATGTATAGCACTAGAGACAAAAGCTAATATTGATAGAGGTGTTAATGAACCATCTAGTGAACCTACTATTAAAGGACCGAAAGATGCTTTTAATGAAAACTATAACACTAATATAGGTCTAGTTAGAAAAAGAATTAAAGATGAAAATCTTTATATGAAAGAATTAACACTAGGTACAAGAACTAAAACTAAAGTAAGCATTCTTTATATGAATGATATAGTTGATAAAGAATTACTTGAATGCACTATAAATAAAATAAGTAATATAACAAGTGATAAAGTACTAGATACATACTATATAAAAAGTCTTATTAGTGGTGAAAATAAATCATCATTTCCATCTATTAAATCAACTGAAAAACCTGATAGTATAGCTAAAGGCCTTACAGAAGGTAAAATATGTATAATATCAGAAAACTCATGTAATGCTTTAATTATACCTACATTCTTTATAGATTACTTTCATAATGATGAAGACATTTATCAAAAAAGTTTATATGTAGAATTCGTAAAATTCATAAGAATAATTGCATTATTTATAACTATATTTGCCCCATCTATATACCTTGCTATTATTACTTATGATCAACAAATTCTTCCGACTGATTTACTTATAAACTTTTCTCTTCAAAGAGCAAGTGTACCTTTTCCAGCCCTCATCGAAGCATTCAGTTTAATGTTTACTTTTGAACTTCTTTATGAAGGAGACGCTCTTACCCCATCATCAAGAGGAACATCTCTTTCAATATTAGGTGCTTTAGTTTTAGGTGATGCAGCAGTAAGTGCAGGAATAGTTTCCCCTATTATGGTCATTGTAGTAGCCGTAACAGCAATCTCATCAATATTCTTTGTTTATTATGATTTTCAATCATTCATAAGACTCTATAGATATAGCTTAATGGTATTATCTTCAATATTTGGAATAATCGGAGTACTATTTGGTTTCATATTTATAATAACTAATCTATGTAGTATTAAATCATTCGGAAAACCATTTATGTATCCAATAAGTCCAAAACTAAATATAAAAGGAAGAAAACAACTAATAAAAAGAGGTTTATTACCTCAAAATAGTAATAAAGGAGAATAATGAAAAAGATACTAATACTCTTAATAATGATTTTATCTTTAACTGGATGTAAAGACTACGTAGAAATAAATGATTTAGCCATTCTCACAGGCATAGTTATAGATTACACTGATAATATGTATGAAATAACAGCCCAACTAATAGTTAATGATAAAAAAAGTAATACAGAAGTATTCACTACAAAGTCATCCTCAATAAATGAAGCAATAGCTGAACTATCAAAACTAAGTAATAAAGAAGTATTTATTTCACACCTAAAAGTATTAATTGTTACCGACAACATAATAAAGAATAATATAGATTTTAAAGATTATTTTCTAAGAAGTTCTAAATCAAAAATGAACTTTTACGTTTATGTTATTAATAAAGATATAAAAGATAAAGTATTAACTATATATAAAGATACTGATGGTTCTGCTATATATTTAGAAAAGATGATGAAATTTAATCAAAATATATTTTCATCTTCTACTCCATTAAAATTTTCAGAATATGCTTTCTATTCACTTGAAAAAGGTTATGATAATATTTATCCAAAGATTGATATAGTCAAAAATAATGATGAAGAAGTATTATATCTTTCTAACTTAACTACTTTTAAAGATAAGAAAGAAATAGAACTATCTGAAAATGAATCTATATTTTATAATATACTAACTAACAAAGCTAATAAAAGTTCACTAACAATAGATTGTGATAATAACACGTTCTCTATAGAAATACAAGATATTAAAACTAAATATAAATTAAAAAATAATAAGTTATCTATTAATAATAAATCTAAAACTAAAATTATAGATTATAAATGTAAATATGATTTAAATGAAAAAAAATCTATAGAAAAGTTAAATGATCTTACTAACAAATATATTGAAGATAATATAAATAATTTATTAAATTTTATGAAAGAAAATAATACTGACATAATTGGTATAGGTTCTTATATTTATAAACATAATACTGGTTATTTCAAAGATAAAGATAAATGGAATACATATTTAAATGATATAAAAACAGAAATAAATTCTAACACTAATATAACTTCTATAGGAGAAATAAAACGATGAATAATAAAAATGAAAAAGTAAATAGTTTTTCTTTAAGTATTTTAGTAATTACTCTAAGTGGAGCACCATTTTGGGGAATACTTACTAGTTATCTTCTTTATAATTCAAAAGAGTCTACACCTATTTCTATGTTAATAGGATACTTTCTAGGACTTATTATTTCTAAAGTGTTTTTATCTTTCAATGACACTCATAAAGACCTAATTAGTTCAAAAAAGATACAAAAAATATATGGTAAATTCTCTATAGTTATAAATATTATTGAAGCAGTGCTTGCTATATTCGCATATATTTTCCTTTGTTATAGACTCTCTTCATTCTTATCAAGTCAATATCTTATTGAAACACCTGATACATATTTTTATATCTTAATTTTTGCTTTAACCTTCTATATTGCAAATCAAGGTATTGAAACACTAACAAGAGTAACTATTATTTCTATTTATGTAGCACTAGCTATATTTGTTTTTGATTACATTAATCTATTTAAAGAAATAAATTTTAATAATTTTTTACCTATCATAACAGTAAACTTCAAAAGTATTATTAAGTCTTCTATTATTTATGCATTATTCTCATCAGTTCTTCCTATGTTTGCTATGAGTATAAGTAAAACTGATATAATAGATTCAGAAAACTTTAATAAAATGTATTATAAGATGTATTCTATTTCTTTTGTTATTCTATTAATTGCTATAACTACTACTATAGGTGTCTATGGTATTAACTTATCTAGTCTATTTGATTATCCACTTTATACAGTACTTAAAAAGATAGAAATATTTTCTTTTATAGATTCCATTGAAAATATAAGTGTAATGCTTTGGATACTATATTCCATAAATGCCGCATCTGCTGTTCTTCTTTCAATATTTAATAATTTAAAAGAAGTACTAAACCTAGATAAAAAGAAAACTAAATATTTTAAAGCACTTACTATGTTATTAATACTAGTTATAACGATTCTATTCTATAAGAAAAACAATTATATAGAAACTATAGAATATATAAGATATCCAATATATGTAACATTTATACTATTTATGTTAACATTAATATCTTTAATAATTAGTAAATTGAAATATAAAAAAAGAAACTAGCAATAGTTTCTTTAATTATCTCTTAATAGTTTTCATGCTATCTACTTTATCTTGTAAATAAGCATCTCTACTCTCTTTACTAAATGGTTCTAATGTTGCTTCAAAATGTTTTCCATTACTATAACTAGTTTGTCTAACAACAGCATTACTTCTCTTAAAGTTAAAATAATCAAATGAATTATAAGGCTTTTTATCTTTAATAGATTCATGCAATTGTGTAATATTACTATCAACATATGCCCTATTGCCATTTCTCTTAATAATGCCCTCTATCCATTTATTTTCATACTCATTAGCAATAGCACCATTAAAACTAACTTCTCCATTTTCAAGTCTTTTAAGAGACATAGTAACTAAATCAAACGTAGTACTTTTACTTTCATCTATATTAACTTCACTATCAGTTACTTCTTTAATGTGTCTAATAAGATCAATATAGAAATCTCCCTCTTCATCACTTAATCCTTGATAACCAAATCTAAGTTCATATAATATTCTATCTTCATTTGTCATAATAATCCCCTTTAAAAAAAAGAAATAGTTTAACTATTTCTAAAATGAATCTATGTTTACTTTAACTTTTCTACTACCTTCATTATAAGCTTTAGCTTGTATTAAAGTTTTAATACTAGTAGCAATCTTACCTTTTTTACCTATTACTCTACCCATATCACTTTCAGATACAAGTATTTCAATAGTAGTATCATCATCACTAGTAAATTCTTGAACTTTAACTAAATCAGGTTCTTTAACAAGTTTTTTTACTATTAATTCAGAAAATTCAACTAAATTCATTATTTAATATTTTTAGATTTATGGAATTCTTCCATAACACCTACTTCACTTAAAATGTTCTTAGCTGTATCTGTAGGTTGAGCTCCTTCCTTAAGCCATTTTAAAGCTGCTTCTTTATTAACATTATATTTAGTAGCTTCTAAAGGCATATAAGTTCCTATAGATTCAATAACATTACCATCTCTTTTAGCTCTAGAATCAGCTACTACAACACGATAGTAAGGTCTTTTCTTAGCTCCCATTCTTTTAAGTCTAATTTTAACTGCCATATCTTTTCCTCCTCAGTGATTAATAATATACACCAATTTAAAATATATGTCAACCTTTTTTGGTTAACATACATTTTTTTAATATTTACCTAAAATTGAATTTTATATATTAAAACATATTTGATAATTAAATTTTTATCTAAAAGAAAATATAATTATCACCATGAAAAACTATCTCAAAATCAAATTTTACCTATTTGAATTACTTCTTTATATATGATACTCTACACATCGAAGTACCTGGGGCTAGGTATCGCTAGATCATTTTTCTCTCTTCAGGGGGCGATTTACATTTACTTTACACTATACCGTTTTCCCCTGGTTTTATGCGGGTTTGATTAAATTTGATTACATACCATTACATGCATTTATTGGCTGTTTTGTGCATAAAAGTGTGCATAAAAATCCCTTTATTTTAGGGCTTTTATATTCTTAAAATGCTCTTTTCTGTGCACAAAAATGAAGAGAGCAGCCTTGTGTAAACTATATTGTAAACATAAAAAGTAGTGAATTTATTATTAATTCACTACTCTTTTTATATATTATATTGCTTGTTTTTACAATTAGATAGAAATATACACCCTGATATATAAATCAATAAAAATACAATTACTGCTAACCATATTACTTTTATATATTTTGTAATTAATATAATTAGACCACTTATTGCTATGTAATTTATCAAGTATAAAAAACTTCCTAATCCAGGTGAACTTCCTTTTTCATATATACATCCCGTAATATAATAAGCTAATATATGTATTATAAATCCGCCTATAATAATATTAAATAAATCAGCATATAAAGGATCAATTATATTTACAAATGGATTAGGCAATAGAATTGTCTTATCCATGTACTAATTAAAGCTATTATTCCATACATTTTCTTTCTCCTCTCATTTAATTAAAATGCCCAGCATTTGAAATACTGGACATTTTTTATAATTCTTCATATTCTTTTGATGCTTCATCTTCTATTTCTACTTGATGATTTGTAGCACTATATATCATTTCTTTTAATAAAGATAATTTTTTAAGAACTTCTTCTTTGTCTTTAATTTGTTTCTCTTTATTAAACCACATAGGCATATCATGTGAATCTTGTTCATAATAACTAGAATATATATCTTGTAATTCCTGATTAAGTTTTTGTATTTCTTTGTTATTATCTATTTCATCAATTCCAGTAGTAGTTTTTAGACTTTTTTCATCAAAATACTCATTCCAAATTGGTCCTTCTCCAAAATCAAACATTAATTTAACTTTCTTCATATTTATTTTCCACCTTTCTTTGGTTTAAATGGATGTGATGTAATGATAAAACCATTATCACCGTCTAATCCTTTTTTTATAATAAATAATTCACTTATTAAATCATTGTTATTAGGATATTCATCATTTAATCTTTTTAATGCATCATATCTATCTTGCAAGTCACTATTTTCTTTGTAAAAAATTGTATCTTTAAATCTAAAGGCATCTATTGCCGAATCAATAACGTTATCAATAATTCTCATATATATCACCAATTTAATTATACCACATATTTTCTTGGGCTACTTCCATGAGGCAACAACATTTTTTTATTCTTAAACCTAGATAAATAAAGGATCTCAAATTTTCTAATTACTTAAAAAATCCCTTAAATACCTTGTCAAAACTAATTTTTTATTTTTAATAACTTCAATATTAAGTTTTTCTAGGTTTTATAAGGGATTGCTTTCCAGTTAGATTGATAATTTTTATCTCCAAAATTTCCTTTAGTAATAGAAATATTTTTATTAGGTGTTTTTCCATTACTTCCTGTCCATCCAATACATGATTAGACTAATTATATATTGCTTCTAAATATATACTATTGTATACAACAATATTATCATTAGGATAATATATTTTATTATCACTATGATTATACCAATATTTGAATCCATTTTGATTTTTAGGATAAGGAATATTAAAAACTGAA